>JACDDJ010000805.1 GCA_013817065.1 Acidobacteriota bacterium | reverse complement strand
GGTTGATCGTGACCTCCGCGTTTGTGTGGCCCATCAGCTGCCCGACGACCTTGCCCGGCACGCCTTGTCGTGCGCCCAAGACGCGTAGGTTCGCCGGAACGTCAGCCAGGTCGCGTTCGGCAGGTTGAGTTTCGCGCACGCCGGAAACACCCGAGCTATCGCCGCGGACATTCTGGACTTTCGCGCGCGAGTTCTCGTCGTTCAGGCGCGGCGGCAAGCGGCGACTGCGGGAGAGCGACGCTGATCCCGGCACACGGTTCTGCCCCACTAGTCGTGCGACCGCGCGGTCCACTTCTCCCGGGCAGTTGCCTTCCGACGCCCGGGTCCGGTGTCGGAGGGCGGTCAGCTCTCGGTGGTCATGCGGCCGCCTCGATTGACGGGCACGTCTCGCAGGCCGCCGATCGGTTGGCCTCAACGCGGGCCCGGCGTGCGGCGGCCGCGCGGGACGTCAGGCCTGCTGGAACCGCGTCCCCTGTGCCGACGTACATCTCGTCAGGCGTCTGTCCGCGACACGCCGAATGTGGAAGCACGCAGTTGTGTTCGTGAACGTAGAACTCGACCAATCGTTGGACCGTGGTGACGCTGTCCAACGGGTGGAGGAAGAGCCATTGATGTTTGAGGGAGCGCCACCACGCTTCGATCAGGGAGTTCGAGAACCTCAGTTCCGTGAAGGCCCAGACCCGGCGCAACACGCCCGTGGTGATCAGGTCGTCGACCCGGGCGTTCACATTCTCGACGCCCGCGTCCGCCAACACAACCGGAGTCGTCTCTGAGGGCGTCGCGCCCCGTCTGGCTTCGACCAGCACGGCCACGCTGTTCACCGGCGCAAACGTATCAGCGACCCGCCACGCCAAGATCCGTCGAGAGAAGTTGTCGATCACCGCGTGCAGGTAGGTTCGGGTCCCGTCGAGCAGGCGGATGACCGTGGTGTCGATGTGCCACATCTCGTCGGCTCGCGACGTTCGGAGGCCCACCTTCGGCTTCGCCGGGTGCACGCGGAGCCGGGGGCGCCGCCAGCCGAACTTCTGCACGAGGTGGTACCAGGTCGAGGGGGAGGCCCAGACCTTGCCGAGTCGCTGCGCAAGGACGGCGAGCGTGCCGGTCGGGACGTGCCGGTACTCGAGCGCGGTCACCATGTCCTCGATCGCCCGGACTTCGAGTGGGGTCAGTCGATGGGGCGACGTGTGCGGACAGGACGACTGATCGTCACGCGCACACGCGTGCTGCCGCCGTCGCCAGGCATGGAACCGACTCGGCGACAATCGCAAGAACCGCAGGAGCGTCCGCAACGGCACACTCTCTCGGGCACGATCGACGGCGCGCAGAATCCTGGTCCTGGCACGTCCGTCGGGCAGACGCGCGTGCGTCAACGTGAATCCCGAGCTGTGAAGCAGGGCGAGGGCAAGCCGAAGGAGGGCAGTGAGCTTCTTCACGCGTCGTCGGAGCTCCAGGACTTCTTGGTGCAGTTCCGATGCCCTCAGGTCGGTCACGTCCAGGCTCACGACGATCTTCGGCGTCTTGCCGAGCCACCCACGGGCCGTCGAGCGAGGGACTCCGAGATCGGTGGCGATGGTCAGGTCCTCGGTGCGTTGGACGAGATTCCGAAGCCGGTGGTCGTAGCGCTGCTGCGGGCGGGCCGTGGTCGGCATGAAAATGATCATCGGCTATTCCCACACGGCGCTCAACTCAGCGAGGACGATTGGGAGCGTCTGCCGGCGAGACGACAACTCGCGCGAGAAAGTGCAGAATGTCCGTGGGGATAGCTCCGCATTGCTCGGCGCTGGGAACTGTTTGTTCCCCCCGACGAAGGATGTGCTGGTGCAGCCGTAGCAATGAACGGGGTCGAATGGTAATCGAGGCGCAGCGTGGGATCATCTAGTCCGTTGGGAAACGGCCAGAGAAGGCGGTCGCCGCGGCGTGCGGTCGTGGGGCCCCTGCTGATGGAGTGGCGTCGGTCATCGTGTCCTCCGTCAGGGAAGATACCCAGAGCCGAACAAGCTCCGCTCGTTCCTGACAGTGCTCGGGAACATCGTGGCCGTCAACCCAGGCATTCTCGGCTGGACCTCGTTGCCGCTATCGAACGGCCAGATCCGGGCTGGGGCGCGATGGCACCTGGCCGGTCCAGGCAGGTTGCCGGTGCGCCGGCGATGGGGGGCGCGCCACTGTGGAACTGCCTGCGCGCCGCGGAGGCAAGCTCAACCGGAATTCGGCGATCTGAGCCGGGAGGTCAGGGGACCCCCG
>JACDDJ010000183.1 GCA_013817065.1 Acidobacteriota bacterium | reverse complement strand
GGTTAGTCCTGTCGAACGCGTCCTTCACCGTTCGACCATTGGTGTGAGTCAGTGCAGGGCATCCGGCCAGGTGGAGCAACTATGACCAATTCTCTCGTCGGCATTCGTGATCTTCACAAGGTCTACCACCGCGGTGGCGAGCGCATAGACGTCCTGCAGGGGGTCAACCTGCAGATTCCGTCGGGCGATTTCCTCGCGCTCATGGGCCCGTCCGGTTCCGGCAAAACTACCTTGCTGAACCTGATCGGCGGTCTCGATACGCCAAGCGAAGGATCGATCGAGGTCGGTGGTGACCGCATCGACAACATGTCAGGCGGACGGCTTTCGGCGTGGCGAGCCCGGCACATCGGCTTCGTGTTCCAGCTTTACAACCTGCTGCCGGTGCTGACCGCATCGCGGAACGTCGAACTGCCGCTGCTGCTGACGAAGCTCGGAAAGGCTGACCGGCGCAAGCGTGTCCAGGTGGCGCTCTCGGTGGTCGGACTCGCCGAGCGCGCGAACCACTATCCGCGCCAGCTCTCAGGCGGTCAGGAACAGCGGGTCGGCATCGCGCGCGCCATCGTCACCGATCCGACGCTGCTGCTCTGCGACGAGCCGACCGGTGATCTCGACCGCAAGTCGGGTGACGAGATTCTCGACCTGCTGCAGGCGCTCAATCGCGATCACGGCAAGACGATCGTCATGGGGACGCACGATCCGCATGCCGCGGCGCGCGCAACCCGGACCCTGCACCTCGAGAAGGGCCAGCTCGTGACGGAGGCAGTGGTATGAAGTTCCTGCCGCTCATCTGGCGCAACCTGACGCGCCGGAAGATCCGCACGATCTTCACGACGCTGTCGATCTTCATCGCCTTTCTTCTGTTCGGCTTCCTGATGGCGATCAAGGCCGCGTTCAACATGGGAATAGACGTGGCCGGCGCCGATCGGCTGATGACGATCCACAAGGTGTCATTCATCCAGCCGCTGCCGAAGAGTTACCAGGACCGCATCAGTGCCGTGGAAGGTGTCACCGCGATCACGCATGCGAACTGGTTCGGCGGCATCTACCAGGATCCCGCGAACTTCATCGCCAACTTTGCGGTGGATCCGGAGAGCTACCTCGCGATGTACCCCGAGTTCGTGATGCCCGAGGATCAGAAGCAGGCGTGGTTTGCGAACCGCACCGGCGCGATCGTCGGCATCGACACGGCCAGGCGGTTCGGATGGAAGGTTGGGGACCGGGTCCCTCTGCAGGGCACGATTTATCGCAAGCCGGATGACTCACCGTGGGAGTTCACGATCGACGGGATCTATGACTCACCGCTGGTCGGAACCGACAAGACCCAGTTCTTCTTCCACTACAAGTACCTGAACGAGACCATCAGTCAGAACTTCGGCAGAGACCAGGTCGGCTGGTACATCGTGAAAGTCGCCAACCCCGGCGAGGCCGACATCGTGGCGAAACGGATGGACGCGCTGTTTGCCAATTCACCGGCCGAAACGAAGACCGCGACCGAGAAAGCGTTTGTCGCCGACTTCGCCAAGCAGGTAGGCGACATCGGCGCGATCATGACCGCCATTGCGGCAGTCGTGATCCTCTTCATCCTGTTTGTCGCGGGCAACGCGATGGCGCAGTCGATTCGCGAGCGCACCAATGAGCTTGCCATTCTCAAGACGCTTGGTTTCAACGATCGCAAGGTTCTTGGCATGGTGCTGTTCGAGTCGACGCTGGTGGCGGTCCTCGGCGGGTCGCTCGGTCTCGGGCTGGCCTGGCTGATGATCGCGCAGGGAGATCCGACCGGGGGTCTGCTGCCGATCTTCCACTTTCCGCCGAAGGACGTGGTCCTCGGCATCGTGCTCGTGGTGGTGCTTGGCGTGCTGTCCGGCATGGTGCCGGCGCTGCAGGCCGGTCGTCTCAAAATCGTCGACGCGTTGCGCAGGAGCTGATCGATGCTGTCCCAGATCATTGCCGTTACGAGCGTCAATTTGCGATCGATCCGCCAGCGCGCCGGATCCTCCATCGTCGCCATCATCGGGATCGCCGGCGTGGTGATCGTCTTCGTGTCGGTGCTGTCGATCGCGGAGGGATTCAGGGCCGCGATGATGAAGGCCGGTGATCCGGAGCGGATCGTGGTGCTGCGGACCGGCAGCGACACCGAGATGACGAGCGGCCTGTCGGGAGAAGACGCTCGGCTGATCATGGACACCCCCGGCATTCTCAAAGGCCCGAGCGGGCCGGTCGCCTCCTCCGAGCTCTTCGTCGTCGTCAGTCATCCACTCACCGCAACCGGGACGGACGCGAACGTGCCGCTGCGAGGCGTCTCGATGAACGTCCTCGCCGTACGACCCGAAGTCAAGATCATCGAAGGACGGATGTTCGAGTCCGGCCGCAACGAGATCATCGTCGGCCGCGCGGCGATGCGGCAGTTTGCCAACCTGTCGGTCGGCTCCAGCGTCCGCTGGGGCGAAAACACGTGGCAGGTGGTGGGGAGCTTCGAAGCGGACGGTTCGGTGGCAGAGTCGGAACTGTGGTCTGACGCGCGCGTGCTGCAGCCGGCCTACCGTCGCGGTAATACCTACCAGTCCATTTACGCGCGTCTCGAGTCCGCCGACTCGTTCCAGTCGGTGAAGGATGCGATGACGGCGGATCCACGGCTGCGTGTGACGGTCGTGAAGGAGCAGGACTACTACGAAGCGCAATCACGGACGCTGCAGTCGATCATCCGGACGATCGGCTTCATCATCGCGGGATTGATGGGCCTCGGCGCCATCTTCGGTGCCGTGAACACGATGTACAGCGCGGTCGCGAGCCGCACGCGCGAGATCGCAACGCTGCGCGCGCTTGGGTTCAAAAGCTTGCCGGTCGTGATCTCGGTCCTCGTCGAAGCAGTCGTCCTGAGCCTGATCGGCGGCATCGTCGGCGGGCTGGCTGCGTATCTCGCTTTCGACGGCTACCAGACCGCAACGATGAACTGGCAGTCGTTCAGCCAGGTCGCATTCGCCTTCAGAGTCACACCCGCGCTGCTGGGCCAGGCGCTGATGTACGCGACCATCATGGGTCTGTTGGGCGGGCTGCTGCCCGCATGGAAGGCGGCAAGAACATCAGTCGTCACTGCGCTCCGGCAGCTGTAGCACGTCGCACGTCGCGACGTCGCACGTAGCGATTCCAGACAATCAACGACGGCGGGTCTTACACCCCCGCTGTCGTTTTCCAGCCTCCGGGCCGCAAGTCCACTGCAGTATCAACCGCTAAGTTCAGCTCCTTCAATACCTTCCCACAACGCTGGCGCCGCCTTCGTTCCTGCGGCTGAGGCGGTACACGGGTTGCTTTTTACCGTCGTAACCAAGTTCGACAAAGTAATTCCGCGATTGTTGGGACTGACCCAGTGGAGGGGCGAGATGCGTATCGACGACGTGCTTCAGCGGATCCAGTGCGAGTTCGTGGAAATGCCTGGTCTTCGGCTGACTGCGGCACAGGCACAGCGCCTGTGGGGTCTCGAGCGCGACGTCTGCAATGCCCTGCTGGGGGCGCTGGTTGACGCCAAGTTCCTCCTGCAGGCGCGCGACGGCTCGTTCATTCGGATGGAGGGCGCCAGGCCGACGCGGTTGGCGCCCATGATCCGGGACTCGCAGACCCAGGCGGTCGCATAGACCTGTAACAGTTACCCCCACCGGTGCCGACCGGCTGACATCCTGCCTCGTCAGCCAAAAAGGCCGGCTCGCATCCCCTTTCCCGGGCGGACACCACGCCCGCGGCCAGGCTCGTCGGGGGCTGAGATCACATCTCGGCCCCCGACCCACATCTTCAATCGCGGAGTTCACCGGTGCTCCACCTGGAATATCCTTTCCGAATGCGAAAGAGAATTCTCGGGCTGATTGTCGCGTTCGGACTGGCCCTTTCCGCCGCTCCACTCGCCCAACGCCAGGGGGCAGGGTTCGACTACTGGCGTGCGCAGCGCGCGATGATCGAGCGCGGCCAGCAGGCGATCTTCATGTGCAATGGTCTGTTCGCGTCAGGCCGGACGATCGAGCAGGTCTTCGCACAGGAGCTGAGGTTCCTGCGCGAGCCGATCGGCACGCCCGCGGGGGGCGGCTACACGATCGACCGCGAGCGACGCGCCGTGGCGATTGGCAAAGACGATGGTGTGCCGGTGATGCGCGCGGCGTTCCGTGAGGGATTGGGCTGCATCGTTCTCGCTCCGAATCAGAGCCTCGACGACATCGATAAGCTGCCGCAGCTCAAGACCCCGCCGCCGCCGGGCGATGCGGCGCGCACACCTTGGCCGGACGGCGATCTCGTCAAGGAGCAGCCCCTGCCGGCCAACATCGATGCCGCAGCTCTCCAGGCCGCGTCGGATTGGGCGTTCAAGCGGGAGTCGCCGGAGCAGGTCACGCTCAGCCTGCTGGTGGTCCACCGCGGCCGGATCGTCTATGAGCGGTATGCGCCCGGTGTGGACATGACGACCAAGACACGGACCTGGTCGACCGCGAAAAGCATCGCGGCGACGTTGTTCGGGATCCTGGCCGACCAGGGGAAGCTCTCGCTCGACAAGCCGCTTGGCTTCGACTGGCTCCCCCAGGCGCGCGGTGCCATTCAGGAGCCGCGGGCCGCGATCACGCTCAGGCAAGTCCTGAACATGTCGAGCGGGCTCGAAACGGTGGACAACGGGGGCCTCGAATACGCAACCGGATCCGGCATGGCGTACTGGGCCGGCGCGAGCTCGGTCGAGGGCGCGCGGAATCGCGGTCTGATCCGCGAGCCGGGCACGAGTTGGGACTACGAGAATTACGACACGCTTCTCGCCGTCTACGCGATGAAACAGGCGATTGGGGATCCTCAGGCCTATCTCGACTTCCCGCGTAAGGCGCTGCTGCACCGCATCGGCATGCGCAATACGCTGCTCAGCACGGATCGCTTCGGCGACTTCATCCTCAGCAGCCAGGTCTACACGAATGCCCGCGATCTCGCGCGCCTCGGCTTGCTTTATCTGCAGGGTGGGGAGTGGAACGGTGAACGGCTACTCTCCAAGCAGTGGATCGACTTCGTGCGGACGCCAGCGCCTGCCACGGCACAGAGCGGCAACCAGTACGGCGGGCACTGGTGGCTCGTGCCCGACAATCGCACCGACGTGCCGAAAGATGCGTATTCCACCGCCGGCAACCGCGGCCAATACGCGGTCGTCGTTCCGTCACACGACCTGGTGATCGTCCGCCGCGGGCTGGACTACGGGCGGCAGGGATTCAACCAGTGGGACCTCGTGCGCGAGGTGATCAAGGCGATTAAGTGAAAGTCGGCTGGCGATAACCGGTTACCGGTTCTGTTACGATCCTGCCCATGCGTCACACGAGTCGTTCCGCTGTTCTCGCACTGATATTTTCGCTCGCTCTCGCGGCCGCCGCGGCTGCGCAGGCACCGACGGTCTATCGGATTTCGTTCCCGGCTCCTGAACATCACTATGCCGAGGTCGAAGTCACCTTCACGTCCGCGCCGGCCACCCTCGAAGCGAGGATGAGTCGATCGTCCCCCGGTCGGTACGCGCTTCACGAATACGCGAAGAACGTCTTCGAGGTGCGAGCCGTTGACGGCAAGGGGAAACCTCTCACGATCACTCGACCGGATCCTTACCAGTGGAACGTGACCGGGCACGACGGCACCGTGCGCATCACCTACAAGATCTTCGGCAACCACGTGGACGGCACGTACCTGGCGATCGACAGCACGCATGCTCACATGAACATCCCGGCGACCTTCATGTGGGCGCGCGGCTTCGACATGCGCGAGGTTCGCGTTGCCTTCGTTCAGCCTCCAGGCAGCAACTGGAAGGTCGCAACCCAGCTCTTCCCGACCGACGATCCGTGGACCTTCACCGCGCCCAACTTCCAGTACTTCATGGACAGCCCGACCGAGATGAGCGACTTCGGTGTGCGGTCGTTCAAGGTGACCAATCCAGACGGCAAGGAGTTCACCATCATCAGCGCCGTCCATCACGACGGGGCCGATTCGGCCCTTGATGAATATGTTGCCGGCACCGAGAAGATTGTCCGTGAGCAGGGGGCGATCTTCGGTGAGTTTCCTGAGTTCGACGGTGGCACCTACACCTTCCTCGGCGACTACGTTCCCTGGGGCGGCGGGGACGGCATGGAGCACCGCAACAGCACCGTGGTCGCCGCCCCGGTGTCTTTCAAGACCCCCGGGGCGGCGCGTGGCGCGCTCGGCACCGTATCGCACGAGTTTTTCCACGCCTGGAACGTCGAACGGATCCGTCCGAAATCGCTCGAGCCGTTCAACTTCGAAGAAGCGAACATGTCGGGTGAGATGTGGATCGCTGAAGGCTTCACGCAGTATTACGGCGGTCTCGTCATGGGACGTGCCGGATTACGCCCGGCCGAGCAGACGATGCTCAGTCTTGCGAACTCTGCGCTTGGCGTCGCGACGCATCCTGCCCGGCAGTTCAGATCGGCCGTGCAAATGAGCCAGTACGCGCCTTTCAGTGACGCGGCGCGATCCGTTGACGAGACCAACGCGAGCTACTCGTTCATCAGCTACTACACCTACGGCTCGGCCCTCGCGCTTGCGATCGATCTCGAACTGCGGGCGCGTTCGAACGGCAAGCTGTCGCTCGACGACTACATCCAGTTGATGTGGAAGGTGCACGGTAAGCCGGGCGGCGCACAGCCCGGTCTCGTCGCCAAGCCTTATACACAGGACGATGCCCGTGATCGGTTGGCGGAGGTTTCCGGGGACGCCGCCTTTGCGCGGGACTTCTTCACGCGCTTCGTCGAGGGCCGCGAAGCGCCTGATTACGCCAGGCTGCTCGGCCCGGCCGGGATTGTCGTGCGCAAGCGCAGCGCGGGGGCCCCGTGGACGGGATTGCAGATGGACCGTCAGAACGCCGCAACGGTGGGATCGCTGGTCGCTTTCGGAACGCCGGCGTTCGACGCGGGCCTCGAGAAGGGTGACGTCATCGCGTCGATTGACGGCGTGGCGTTCACCGCCCTTGCCGCCGCTCTGAAGGATCGCAAGCCCGGCGACAAGCTCGCGATCGAGTTCCGCCGCCCCTCCGGCCTCGTCGTCAAATCAACACTGACACTCGGCGAAGATTCAGCGCTTCAAGCCGCGCCGATCGAATCCACCGGCGGCACTCTCACGCCAGAGATGAAAGCCTTCAGGGAGTCGTGGCTGGGGTCCAAGGTCAAGAAGTAGGCCAGATCAACTCCCAACGCCCAACAGAGCTCTTTTCCATCTTCCATTTTCCATCGTCCATGTCGCCGTCAGTGCAGGGTGTCCATCAACCTCCCACTATACTGACACTGGGACGCCGCTCACAGCCCGGGCGTCTCATGATAGAGACGTGATCGGCACAACAGTTCAGCACTACCGGATCGTCGAGCGCCTCGGGGCAGGCGGCATGGGAGAGGTCTATCGCGCTGACGACCTGCGCCTCGGGCGTCCCGTCGCGCTGAAATTCTTAACACCGTCGTTGAAGTCCGACCCCGAGAGCCGCGCGCGCCTGCTGAACGAAGCGCGTGCCGCGTCGCTGCTCCGCTCGCCGAACATCGCTGTCACCTACGACATCGGCGAGAGTGATGGCGCCGACTTCATCGCGATGGAGTACGTCGACGGTGAGACACTGGCGGCGCGTCTCGCGCGGGGCCCGGTTCCCATACGTGAAGCGATCCAGGCCGGGATCCAGGTGGCTGACGCGCTCGACGAAGCGCACTCACGCGGCATCATCCACCGCGACATCAAGAGCGCGAACTTGATGCGCACCGAGCGGGGCCTCATCAAGGTCCTCGACTTTGGTCTCGCCAAGATCCTGCCCCAGGGAGCGCTGGACGTCACCAAGCCCCAGATGACCGTGGCGGGGATGGTGATCGGCACGGTCTCGTACATGGCCCCGGAGCAGGCGCTGGGCAAGGTCGTCGATCATCGCTCCGACCTGTTCTCGTTCGGGATCGTGCTGTTCGAACTCCTGACCGGCCGCATG
>JACDDJ010000804.1 GCA_013817065.1 Acidobacteriota bacterium | reverse complement strand
GGCGAAGACAAAGGTGTCGGCCGCGAGAGAGGCGCCGTCTCCCAGCGTGACCGCATCGAGCCGTTTCGCCGGTTCGCCTGCCTTGACGGCAGCCTGGCGGTATTCTGCGCCCGCCCGTTGTGCCTGCTCGAGCACGACAGCGCACGATTGTCGCGCCAGCAGGTACCCCGCCTCGCGCTCGAACATCAGCGACTGCACGCCGGTGAAGTCGATCTGCGGCCAACGGGTGCGTGCGTCCGCAAGCGCAGGGCGTTCGAACGGCAGCCCTTCTGCGCGCATCACGCTCTCAGACCCACGGGCGAAGCTGTCGTCGGCACCGAACATCCACAGGGCGCCGGTGGGGAAGTAGAGCTCGCGGCCCCACCGCTTCTCGTGGTCTTGCCAGAGCCGCAGGGACCGGGCCGCCATCCTCGTGTAGATCGCGCGATCGCCGTATGAGCCGCGGATCACGCGGGTCTCGCCGCCCGAGCTCGCGCGCATGTTCCCGGGCCCCCAGGCGTCGACGATGGTGACGCGTGCGCCGGCCCGCGCCAGCATCAGCGCCGTCCAGCCGCCGAAGGCGCCGGCCCCCACGACCACCACATGCGGCGCCGCCGCCCGCAACACAGGAGCTGTCGCAGCCGCGCCGACGGCGACGGCTCCCCACTTCAAGACCGTGCGTCGATTCGGCACAGTGGGAGCCTACATCAATAATGCGCGGGGCGACGCCTTCGCCCCGTGGGCGTCGGCGCGGCAAGCTCACCTAGCGCGCGGTGCCCAACACGATACCGAAAGAACGCTCGATCGGGTTGTACGCGGTCCCGTAGAACGGCGACGTCACGTTGGTCTGGATGTCGCGATGTGCTGACTTCCCCAGCAGGTTGTAGGCGCGGATGCCGGCGCGGAAGCGGTACTTCTTGAACTTCCACGGCCGCACCAGCGACATGTCCAGGGTGGTCAATGTCGGGAGCCGGCCAGTACGATTGCGCTCACCGACGAAGTCCTGGTATTCGTTCACCGCCGACCACGGAAATCCGGAGCGCACTTCGAGCACGGGCGCCAGGTCCAGTTGCCAGGGCAGCCCGATTGTGCCGCGGACCAGCACGCGGTGCGGAACATCGGCCGTTGAGGGGCCGCGCTCGTTCGAGCGCACGATCGGGTTCCGGAAGTTGCCGAGGAACTGGTCGTAGTTATTCAGATCCGTCGTGCTGCTCGCCCACACGTACGAGAACGTCAGGTCGCGGCGGGCCCCGCCCACCAACCGAATGGTCGACTCGAGTTCCCGGTAACGCGATTTCCCGTTACTCGAAAGCACCAGCTCGCGCGACGCCTCGTCGGGGTTGACGATGTACTCGTGAGAGCTGTGGCGCAGCAGGCCGGCGAGCTTGAGCAGAACGCGGCGCCCGAAGCGCTGATCCCACTCCAGATTGCCGACGTATGCCTCCGGCGTCTGGAGCGGATCGCTGACCCGGTGCGCAAAGGTGACAGGGGTAGCGACGAGTGAGCCACCCGCCTCGAACCGCGTGACCGTGCGCGCCTCGAAGGACGTGAATGCATCGACGTTGAGCGGCGTGCGCTGGACGAATTTACCGTAGCCGCCGCGCAGGATGCCGCGTCCTTCGGGCAGCACGCTGAAGGCCGCGCCGGCGCGGGGTGACCAGTTGACGCCCTCGATCACCGCGTCGCGATCGAGGCGCAACCCGAATTCGAAGGTCAGGCGCGGGTTCAGGCGCCACCGGTCCTGCGCGAACACGGCGATCTCGGTCCCCTTCACGCTCTGAACCGTCGGGCCGCCGAACTCGATGCGCTCGGCGAGCGAACCGTCGACGCGGCGGATCTCGACCGGCCGGCTCAGACTCTCCCCGTCGTAACTCGAACGCTGCACGTCGGTGCCGAACTTGAGGACATGCTCGCCGTGCCAGTTGTCCATCGAGAGGCTGAAGGCCTGGACCCACTGCATGCTGGTGACATCGCGCTCCTGGTCGTTGAAGTAGCCGCCGCGCTGTGACGCCGGCGCATAGATCATCGGCACCCTGTTCTCGGTGTTGACGTCGACCTCGAACTTCCGCACCGCCAAGGTCGTCTCGACGACCAGGTTCGTCCAGATCGCAAACCGGTCGACGATGCCGGCCGACAAGCCGGTCTGGTAGATATCCGGTGTCGTCTCCTCCGGACGGAACGTGTTCATCGTCACGTGCCGCAGTTCGCGCGGGAACACGATGATACCGACGCCGAGCAGGTGCCTTGGTGAGAGCACCGCGTCAATCCTGGAAAA
>JACDDJ010000803.1 GCA_013817065.1 Acidobacteriota bacterium | reverse complement strand
ATCATCAACAGCAGGCAGGCGGCGGCGAGAGGGCGAGATACAGCAGTCATCGTGCTCCATTAGACGTCCGCTCAGTAGGGGACGTTTGCTTGCTATGGTATCTTTCACATCTTCCCCGAAGGGCCGTTTTCGCGGTTATTTTTCGACGGTACGGCAGCCGCTTACTTAAGCACGTGCTGACTACGCAAGCGGCCACAACGGAGGCAACATGAAGAAATGGTCGGTGCGCCTGGCGCCCGCGCTCCGCGCCCTGGCCCGGGCCGCGTCCACGTCCTGGCGCAGCCTGGGCGGGATCTGACGGTCCCGCCCGTTTTTTGTTTCCTCACTCATGTACCTCAGCCCGTTCACGCGAGAACTGAAGAATGGCGCGCTCATTGGCGCCGGCATCCTGTCCGCGGGCCTGGGGCTGCACGGGTTTCTGCTGCCGAGTAACCTGATCGACGGCGGCGTGACCGGGATCTCGATGCTGCTGGCCCGCGTCAGCGGGTGGCCGCTGGCGATCCTGATCCCGCTCGTGAACCTGCCGTTCCTTATCGTCGGCTACCGCCACCTCGGGACTGCCTTTGCCGCGCGCAGCGCCCTCGGTATCGGTGGTCTCGCGGTGGCGCTCGCCTTCCTCCATTTCCCCGTCGTCACCAACGACCGGATTCTCGATGCTGTCTTCGGGGGATTCTTCCTCGGCGCCGGGATCGGGCTGGCGGTGCGCGGCAACGCGGTACTCGACGGCACTGAGATCGCCGCGCTGCTGATCAGCCGCCACAGCGCGTTGATGAAGGTGGGGGACGTCATCCTCAGCTTCAACGTTCTGCTGTTCGTGGTGGCGATGGCGATCCTCGGCGTCGAGTCGGCGCTCTACTCGATCCTGACCTACATGTCCGCGGCGCGCACGCTTGACTTCATCATCCACGGTATCGAGGAGTACACCGCGATGACGATCATGTCGGATCGCAACGAGTTCATCCGCCGCCGGATCACCGGTGAACTCGGACGCGGTGTGACGGTCTACCGCGCCACCGGTGGCATGAGCGGCGATGAGCGCCAGATCCTTTATTGCGTCATTACGCGACTTGAAATTTCGGCCGTCCGGACGATCATCCGCGAGGTCGACGAAGGCGCGTTCGTCATTACGCATCCGCTGGCCGATGTGCAGGGCGGCACGGTGCGCAAGCGGGCCCTGCACTGAAAACGGGGACACTCAACTTTTCCGTAAGTTGTTGATGCGGATTTGCAGCATCTATTCAAAGTCCACTAACAGAATCAACGACTTACGGAAAAGTTGAGTGTCCCCATTACGAGGAAGCGATGAAGCTGCTCAAGGCCAACCCGCCCAGGCGCATGACCACCGAGCCCGCGCCCCCGACGTGGGGCAAGCGCAAGGGGCAGTAGTTTGCGAGTTGGCCGAAGGCTTGGATTTTGGAGGTTGGTAGTTGGAGCTTGACGGACGATGTCCGGTGCCAAAGAAGATCTCGCGTGAGACCCGGATCCACGGCTATACGCTGACGGACGACTACTTCTGGCTGCGTGAGAAGACCAGTCCGGAGGTCCTCGCGCACCTGGCGAGCGAGAACGCCTACACCGAGTCAGTGATGGCGCCGACGCAGGCGCTGCAGGCAACGCTGTATGCGGAGATGCTGGGACGGATCCAGCAGACCGACCTCAGTGTGCCGGCGCGGAGCGGCGGCTACTGGTATTACTCACGGACGGAGGAAGGAAAGCAGTACCCCGTCCTCTGCCGGCGCAAGGGCAGCATGGAGGCGGACGAGCAGATCCTGCTCGACCTCAATGCCCTGGCGGAAGGCCACGCATTCCTGGCGCTTGGTGCTTATACGGTAAGCGATGACGGCGACTGGCTGGCGTTCTCGCTCGACACGACCGGGTACCGTCAATACACGCTGGGGGTGAAGGATCTCCGGACCGGAGCGATGTCGGTCGAGCAGATCGAGCGCACAGGCTCTGTCGTCTGGGCCGCCGACAACAGGACGATCTTCTACACCACCGAGGATGCCGTCTCCAAGCGTTCCGATCGCTTCTGGCGTCACATCGTCGGGTCGGTCCAAAGCGAGCTGGTGTTCGAAGAGCACGACGAGCTCTACGACGTCGCGGCCGGTAAGTCGCTGGACAAGGAAATCATCTTCCTCGGGTCCTATGCGAAAACCTCGCGAGAGATCCGCTACCTGAGGGCGAGCGAGCCGACCGGCGAATTCAGCCTGATCGTTCCGCGCTCACCTGGGCATGAATACGACGTCGATCACTAC
>JACDDJ010000802.1 GCA_013817065.1 Acidobacteriota bacterium | reverse complement strand
CGCGCCGCCGCACGTGTCTCGATGGACGCGGCCGACGGTCCGCTGCGCAATCAGCTGTCGCGTCCACATCCGCCGTTCGTGCCCGGGCGGAGCCGCAGCGCGATCTCCGACCCCGACGCACCTGTGGTGGATGCGCCGCCATCACCGCTCGCCGTACCGGAGCCGGCACTCGAGCTGTTCAACGGCATCGGCGGATTCGCAGACGACGGGCGGGAGTATGTGCTGCACGTCAACGGTGAAGGCGGCTCCACCCCTCCCGTTCCGTGGACCAACGTCGTCGCACACGAGACCTTCGGCTTCGCGTGCACCGAGTCCGGCCCCGGCTTCACGTGGTCCGAGAACAGCCACGACAATCGGCTGACACCGTGGCGCAACGATCCGGTCGCTGATCCGCCCGGTGAAGCGGTCTTCATCCGCGACGAACACACCGGCGCCTTCTGGTCCGCCACGCCGCTGCCGGCCGGCGGCGATCACCGCTACGTGGTCCGTCATGGGCAGGGCTTCTCGGCCTACGACCATGCCCGCGACGGCGTCTCGTCGGAGCTGTTGTTGTTCGTCCCGCGCGAGCAGCCGGTCAAGATTTTCCGGTTGTCACTGACGAATACCGCCGCCACACCGCGGAAGCTCTCCGTCACGCTCTATGCCGAGTGGGTTCTCGGTGAAAACCGAACCAGGAGTGCGATTCACGTCGTCACCGCGCTCGATGCCGCAACCGGGGCCGTCACGGCGACGAACCGCTTCCGCCCCGAGTTCCGCGAACGGACCGGTTTTCTCGATCTCTCGATCGCCGGCGTGCCGCCGAACCTGCAGGGACACGGCGCGAAGACCTACACCGGCGATCGCACCGAGTTCATCGGCCGGAATGGCTTGCTGCGACGACCGGCAGCACTCGGCCGCGCGGCGCTCTCGAACCGCGTCGGCGCCAGTCACGATCCGTGCGGAGCGATTCGCGTCCACCTCGAACTGCAGCCCGACGAAGAGACTGTAATCATCGGACTTCTCGGAGATGTTCCGAACCCCGAGGACGTCGCACCGCTGGTCGATCGGTACCGCCGTCTCGGCGATGTCGACGAGGCCTTACGCGAAGCGCGCGGGTTCTGGGATCACGTCCTCGGCACGATCACGGTAACGACGCCTGACCGCGCGATGGACCTCCTGCTGAACCGGTGGCTGCTCTATCAAACGCTGGCCTGCCGAATCTGGGGACGCTCCGCCTTCTACCAATCGAGCGGCGCCTTTGGCTTCCGCGATCAGTTGCAGGACAGCCTGGCGCTGCTCGCCGCCGCACCCGGCATTCCACGCGCGCATATCCTCCATGCGGCGTCCCGGCAGTTCGTCGAAGGTGACGTCCAGCACTGGTGGCACGAGCCCGGTGGCCAGGGCGTGCGGACGCGCTTCTCCGACGATCGGCTATGGCTGCCCTATGCCGCACTGCACTACGTCGGGGCCACCGGTGACGACGCACTGCTCGACGAGCAGGTTCCATTCCTCACCGGCCGCCTCCTGGAACCGGACGAGCACGAAGCGTACGAACTACCGGGGATCTCGGACGAAACGGCGACACTCTACGAGCACTGCCTGCGGGCGATCGAGATCAGCCTGGCGACTGGCGTGCACGGCCTGCCGCTGATGGGCTCGGGTGACTGGAACGACGGCATGAACCTCGTTGGTGCACAGGACCAAGGCGAAAGTGTCTGGCTTGGCTGGTTCATCGTCTCGATTCTTCGTCCTTTTGCGGATCTGTCGGAGCGGCGCGGAGACGCGGCGCGCGCGACGCGGTACCGCGAAGCGGCCGGCACGTTGACCCGGGCGCTCGATGACGCCTGGGACGGCGACTGGTATCGCCGGGCGTATTTCGATGACGGCACGCCGCTCGGTTCGCAGACCAACACCGAGTGCCAGATCGACGCAATTGCGCAGTCGTGGTCGGTCATCTCCGGTGCCGGCGAAGCGGACCGTGCGAGGCGCGCGATGCAAGCGGTCAACGAGAGACTCGTCCGCGAGCAGGACGGTCTCGTGCTCCTGCTGACGCCGCCGTTCGACACCATGGAGCCGAGCCCCGGCTACATCCGCGGCTACCTGCCGGGCGTCCGCGAGAACGGCGGCCAGTACACGCACGCGGCGCTCTGGAACGTGCTGGCCTTCGCCCGGCTCGGCGACGGGGACCGCGCCGCCGAGCTCTTCTCGCTCCTCAATCCCGTCAATCACGGCCGCACCGCCGAGGAGGTGGCGCGCTATCGCGCCGAGCCGTACGTCGT
>JACDDJ010000182.1 GCA_013817065.1 Acidobacteriota bacterium | reverse complement strand
GCGACATCCGCTGCATGATGGAGGCGCGTCTCGAAGGACGGCCCCCAACCGCCGTCACACATCAAGCGGCGAGCGTTGACGAAGCAATGCAGGGCGCCGCGGACAAGCTGGCACGCTCGATCGAGAGCACGCTCGGACGCCTGCGCGACCGCTGACCCGCGGACCAGGTCGCGACCCCGCCAACATGGCTTCGAAGATCGAAGACTACGCGCTCATCGGGGACTGCCAGACCGCAGCCCTCGTCGCCCGCGACGGCTCGATCGACTGGCTGTGCTTCCCCAGGTTCGATTCCCCCGCCTGCTTCGCGGCGCTGCTCGGCACGCCCGAGCACGGCCGGTGGCTCATCGCCCCGGCCGACCCGATTCGACGCGTCACCCGGGCCTACCGCGGCGACACCCTCGTGCTCGACACCACGTTCGAGACCGATACCGGCGCGGTCACGCTCACCGACTGCATGCCGATACGGACTGGACAGCCCGACGTCGTGCGGCTGGTTCGCGGCGTGCGCGGAACTGTCCGCATGCGCACGGAACTGGTCATTCGATTCGATTACGGCAGCGTCACGCCGTGGGTGCGGCGCACGGAAAGCGGCCTCAGCGCGGTCGGCGGTCCGGACACCATTGAGGTGCACACGCCCGTGCCACTGCGCGGCGAGGGCTGGACGACGGCCGGCGAGTTCGAGGTGGCCGAAGGCGACCAGGTGCCCTTCGTCCTGACTTGGCACCAATCGCACGAAGACGCACCTCGCCCGGTTGACGCGGCCCTGGCGATCGAGGCGACCGTCAACTGGTGGCATGCGTGGTCGGCAACCTGCTCCTATCAGGGGGAATGGCGCGATGCGGTGGTGCGGTCGCTCATCACGCTCAAAGCCCTCACCTACACGCCCACCGGTGGCATGGTCGCGGCCCCCACGACCTCACTGCCCGAACACATCGGCGGGAAGAGGAACTGGGACTACCGCTACTGCTGGCTGCGCGATTCGACGTTCACGCTCGCCGCGCTGATCCAGAGCGGCTACATCGAGGAGGCCAACGCGTGGCGGCGGTGGCTGCTGAGAGCGGTGGCCGGCCGCGGCGATGAGCTGCATATCATGTATGGACTGTCCGGCGAGCGCCGGTTGCCCGAACAGGAGCTTCCGTGGCTGCCAGGGTACGAGAACTCCGCGCCCGTGCGCATCGGCAACGCCGCCTACAACCAGTTCCAGCTCGATGTGTTCGGCGAGGTCCTCGACTGCCTGCATCTTAGCCGTCTCTTCGGCCTGAACGACGATGCGGGCGAGTGGCGGATCGAGCGGGAATTGCTCAAACGGCTCGAGGCGGTGTGGCAGCAACCCGATGAAGGCATCTGGGAAGTGCGGGGTCCGAAGCGTCACTTCACCCATTCCAAGCTGATGGCCTGGGTCGCGTTCGACCGGGCGGTCAAGGACGTCGAACGCTTTGGGCTCGAAGGCCCCGTGGACCGGTGGCGATCCCTGCGAGATCAACTGCATCGAGAGATTTGTCACCAGGGTTTCGATGTCGGCCGGAATACCTTCGTGCAGTATTACGGTGGGCATGAGGTCGACGCGTCACTGCTGATGATGGCCGAAGTCGGTTTTCTGCCTCCTTCCGATCCACGTATCGTCGGCACGGTCGCGGCCATCGAGCGCGACTTGCTGCGAGACGGGTTCGTGGATCGCTACCGGACCGATAGCGGCGTCGATGGATTACCGACGGGAGAGGGGGCCTTCGTGCTCTGCACGTACTGGCTGGCGGACAACTACGCGCTGATGGGTCGGACGGCGGAAGCCCGGGAGGTGTTCGAGCGCCTGCTGGCTGTCCGCAACGACGTGGGCCTTCTCGCTGAAGAGTACGACCCGATCGACCGCCGTCAGCTCGGGAACTTTCCGCAGGCGTTCTCGCACCTGGGCCTCATCAACACGGCGCGCAATTTGACGCAGCACGACAAGCCCGCGACCGTGCGCCAGCGGGCGTAAGAAGCGCCTTCAGTCATGGCGACACCCCCGGGCCACGAAGCCGGCCTCGCCCGCGAATGCGATCTTCAGCACCGCGAAGAAGGCCATAGCCGCGCCCGATCAGGCCGTAGAGCGGCTACCATACGAAAACAGGCCACCCGCTGATGCAGGTGGCCTGTTGGACTTTTGCGGTTTGTATGTGAAGTTGCGGTCGGGCCGAACGCCCGCGCTACTTGCCCGCCATCGACGACAGGAACTCGCCGTTGTTCTTGGTCTTACCCATCTTCGAAAGTAAGAGCTCCATCGCCTCGACCGGCGACAGGGGAGTCAGCACCTTGCGCAGCACCCAGACGCGATTGAGATCGTCCTTCGGCAGCAGCAGCTCTTCTTTCCGAGTGCCGCTCTTCTGGATGTCGATCGCCGGGAACACGCGACGATCCGCGAGCTTGCGATCGAGATGGATTTCGGAGTTGCCGGTGCCCTTGAACTCTTCGAAGATGACTTCGTCCATGCGCGAGCCGGTGTCGATCAACGCGGTCGCGATGATCGTCAGCGATCCGCCCTCTTCGATGTTACGCGCGGCGCCGAAGAAACGCTTCGGACGCTGGAGCGCGTTGCTGTACACCGTATCGCCGGTGTGGAGAGCGAACTTCCGCACCTGCGACGGCGACACGTGGCGAAGCGCCCGACCTGCGGATCGTCGTGCGCGATTCAGCCTCCGGCCTGGCCGGATCGCCGATCATTTCCGCCGTCGCGATCGTCTCTCGCAGGATGAGTAGAGGCCGCTACTGTGTCCGTATGGCCGTCGGCCACTCCTGCACCAGCGTGAGCTCGCCACGTCGTACGAAAACCCGCGGCGGTCGCTCGTCACCAGCGCCAGAATGCGGCCGTCACTCGCGTGAATCCCGCCACCCGTCACCGTCGCGCCAACGCCTCCGGTGACTCCCCGCCGCGCACATCCGCCCGACGTCAGGCGCCAGAGATCGAGTCGGCCCTCAGCGTCGTTCATGCCGACGATGGCGTACTGCTCGTCAGGCGAGAGAAAGGAACCGCGGGCCGCACCCATCTCTCCAACCACGGCCACCGGCTTGCCGTCGGGATCGAACCACGCAAGGCTGGTCGCCGCCTGCGAACCGCCGTCCTGATAGACGAGCACACCGTTGCTGGAGGCGGAGAAGACGCCGCGAGGCTCGCCCACCAGCATCTGCACGTCGCGAGCGATCGGGATCGACGATCCGGACGCGGTCCTCTCGAGGGAGCTCTCCGATCGTGCAATCGCGCTGGGCCCTTTCAGGTTCGCGCGCTCTCCGAGCGGACGATGGTGCTGCTGACGACCGACTCACCGTCGCCGGACTTCGAAGGACGCACTCTCGAGGACGTGCGCCGCGCGCGGGCCCTGGATCCGCTGAACGCATGGGTCATCGCCATCGAGTCTATGGGGCTGGCGTGCTCGGGGCGCCTGCACGAGGCGCTCGTCGCCGCCAACGACGCGGTCGCGACCGACGAGGAGAACTTCACCGCGCGCTCGACGGAGGTCCTGATCCTGGCCTGGATCGGTCGCGGCGACGATGCCGAAGGTGCCGCCGAGCGCGCGCTCGCAATGTCAGGCCGCCATCCACGTGTCCTCGCGGCGGTCGCTGCCGTTCGCGCCGCGCGCGGCGACGTCGCCGGGGCGGACGCGATTCATCAGGAGCTGCAGGAGCGCGTCCGATTCGGCTACATCGGCTTCGCCGAGCAGGCGGCCGTTGCCGCGTCCGCCGGGCGGCTCGATGACGCGCGCCGCCTGCTGGTGAAGCGATACGTGCTCGGGATCCCTATCTCAGCTTCTGGAAGTTCCCCGCGTGGCGGTCGGTGTGGAGTGATCCGGAATGCGCGGCTGCACTGCGGGGCAGCACGGTGCTCCAGATGGCGGATCGCCGCGCGTAAGGAGTAGCGCCAGAACCACGCGGACTATCGTGTTGGCGCGTCGCGGTCGGAGTTCGTGATGACTCACGTACGGGCGGAAGTAAGGTGATCTTTCGTGAGGAAGTGAAAACCGGGCAAGGGCGCGGCTCACGCCGCGAACGAAGCCGGCTGGGCCGGCATGATGGTGAAGGCCAACTGGCCCACGGGCTGGCTGGGAACAACATCGATCACGGGGACCAAGCGAAGCCTGGTTCTTCGCCGGTCTCGCGTCGCTGGCCGAATTTGACAAGGATCGAGTGGCGCAGGAGGCCGCGCCCTCGCTGACCGACACCGCGAAGTTCTCGGCGCAGGACGGCGAGCTGCTGCCCGCACGTCGACCCTCATCGGCACGGCCCCTGCTGCGTACGGACCAGGCCATCTGGTCACCGTCCACGTCGATGGCCTGGCGGCCAAGACTCTCCGGTGCAGACGCTTCGCCAGCGCCCTCGACTGCGGCAAACGTAGCAGCGCCCTCGCTCTGCTACCTGGATTGGTCCGGCGGCTTCCAGTTCATGAGGACGGTGATCGGTGATGGAGCGGAATCTTGAAGGACGGTATTCAAGAGGAACCGGATCCCATCGGCGCTCGGGAAGTACTGAGTCCGCGAACCGCTCTGAATCGCACCGCCGATGTGCGTGGCAAAGAGCGCCACCGGCGTCCCCACCTCCACCGCCCCGCCGGCTGCCGGGAGCGAAATGCGCACCGCCATCAGTTGGCCGTCCAATCCGATGAAGAACAGCTCCTTGCCGTCACGCCGCCAGCGCGGCTGCGCGCCGCCATTGATAGACACGGCGATGGGTGCGCCGGCCCCCGCAAAGGGCCGCACGTAGATCTCGTAGCGGTTCGTCTCGGTAGACGCGTACGTGATCCAGTCGGCTTCCGGCGAGAACTGCGCGTCCCGTTCGTCGAAGTCCGTCTGCAGCAGGGGGTACGCCTTCTGATTAGTGCCGGAGGGCAGGACCCAGATATCCATTCTTGTCTTCTCGGCCCGGTGCTGCACGAGCAGGAATTTTCCGTCTCGAGACCAATCCGTGGGGGTGGCCTGCATCGGGATCAGGAGGCGCTCCTCGGATCCTCCCGCCGTGGACTTCTCGTACAGCTGGTAAGAGCCCGTCCGGTTCGACGAGAACACGATCCGGGCGCCATCGGGGGACCACAACGGCTGAATATCGTTCGCCAGGTTCGTGGTGAAACGTTTGAATCGCCCGCCCTCTGCTTCAAGCAGCCACACATCCGTGTTGCCGCCATCGCTGCGATGCAGCGCGATCTGACCGTCAGGGGAAAGTGCGGGACTCAGCGAAACGCCACGGTCGGGCGTGCCGATCCTGGCGATCTCGGAACCAGAGCGGTCGAACCAGACGAACTGGCGCCCCTGGAGGGCGGACCCCGTTCGATAGACGATGTGTCCGCTCGCCGATGAGGAGATGGCCGCAGCCTGGTGAACCGGTAAGAGTTCGAGCGCCAGGCCCTCTGCGACTTTGTACGGATCGCCGTGCAACTCGAGCCGCTGCGCATCGAGATGTTGCGCATACAGCGTTGTGTCACGCACGAAGAGCAGATGCTCGCCCCAGATCGCAGCCGCGATGGTGTCGGACTCGACCAGCCGTCTGCGGTTCGATCCATCCATGGCGGCGACGTAGACACCCCGCACTTCGGGCCCGCCGAGCACGTAGTAAACAAAGTGTCGGCCGCCCGGCAGGAACTGCGGTACGGCGTGGCCCGCATGCGCAGCCTCCAGTCGAGTGACCGGGGTGACGTCACCGCCACCGGCGCTGGATACGCGAAATACCCCGCCGGTAGCCGGAACGAACAGGATTGTGCCGTCCGCTCCCCAGGAGCCGCCCCGAGCCAGCCAGGCATCCGCGAGCAACCGGACGGCGCCCCCCTCGACGTCGATCCGTTTCAGCCAGCCGTCATCCGCAAAAAATGCAAGCGCGCGGCCGTCAGGTGCCCAGAACGGCAGGGAGGCACCATCTGTGCCCGGCAGCGGACGCGCTGCCGAAGATTCCAGGGGGCGAAGCCAGAGGCGAGCCCGGCCGCCGTCAAGCGCAACGAAGGCCACCGTCTGGCCGTCAGGTGAAATCGCGAGGCTGGCAATATTGTCGGTCGCGGGTGTCGAGATCTCGAGTCGCATCTCCGCGGCCTCCGGAGCGCGCCGACCGAAGAAGGACCACGCGAACAGGCCGGCAGCGGACAGGACCAGCACGCCGGTCATGAGCGCCAGCCTCAGCATCCGGAGGGACCCGGTGCGCTTTTCACTGTGCGCTGCGGGCAGCGCGATCTCTTCGAGACGGCTCTCTGTGAGTGAGTCTTTCATCTCCAACGCGGCATCACCGATGTGCCGCAGACGCCGCGCGGGATCCTTCTGCAAACATCTGCGCAGCAGCCGTCGGATCGACGCGGGCGTACCGGCCGGCAGCGCTGACCAGTCAGGCTCCGTGGTCAGAACATTCGACACAATGGTGGCAAGGTCGCTGCCGCGGAACGCGCGGACGCCGGCGAGCATCTCGTAGAGTACGCAGCCAAAAGCCCAGATGTCCGCGCGCTCGTCCACCGCTTTGCCGCGGGCCTGCTCCGGCGACATGTAAGCGGCCGTGCCGACGATCGACCCGGGCAGGGAGACACCTGAGGCGCTGATCGTGGCGGACGGCAGGTGGTCAACTTCCGCATCCGCTTCGACCGCCGCGGCGCTGCCAGGTTGGACGGCTTTTGCCAGACCAAAATCCAGAACTTTGACGGTGCCGTCGTCTCGCAACTTGATGTTCGCCGGCTTCAAGTCGCGATGGATCACCCCTCGTTCATGCGCAGCGTCCAGGGCCGCGCAGATCTGGCGTGCGATGGCGAGTGCCTCATCGAGCGGGATGGCTCCGCGGGCGCAGCGGCGTGACAGGTCTTCGCCGTGCACGAGCTCCATCACGAGGGCACGACTGTCCCCACTCTGCTCGAAGCCGTGAATCTGCGCGATGTTTGGATGGTTGAGCGAGGCGAGTGTTTTGGCTTCCCGCGTGAAGCGGACCATGCGATCCGGGTCCGCCGCCACCGACGCAAGAATGATCTTGAGTGCGACTTCACGATGGAGCGTGGTGTCGAGCGCGCGGTAGACCTCTCCCATTCCGCCCTCGCCAAGCTTGTCGAGGACGCGATAGGGTCCAAGCGTATCTCCCGGCTTCATCGCTTCACTGGGCACATACCGATGGATCGAGACGGAGAAAACGTGCAGCGTTGTTGCAGAGAATGTCCGACTTCTGTTCCTGGCTCAGAAAGTCAGCGGCGATGATGGCATCGATTCCGGCGGCAGCTTGATTGGGAAAATCGGAACCGAACATGATCCGCTTCCCGAAGCCAGCTTCGACCAGGCCACGCAAGTGACGATAGTAGGCGGAGCGCGGCACGAGAGCGGGCGTTTGCAGCGCTGCCACGTCCACGTACACGTTGGGATGCGCATACAGGAGGGCGATCATCCGCTCGAGCTGTGGCCAGCCGGCGTGCATGACAAAGACCCGGAGGCGCTGATGTCGAAGCAGGACGTCCTCGAGCAGCAGGGGATCGGACATCGTCATGCGGAACAACGGAGACTTGACCGGGATCGGACTGGAGTCGTATGCAATACCCGGCGGCCCAGCGCCCATGTGAATCCCTACAGGGATGTCCAACTCTGCGGCGAGTTGCCAGTAGGGCTCCATCCGAGGATCGCCCGGTGACAGACCCAAGTACTGCGGCTGTACCTCGCCAAGCACTTTGATGCGGCCGGCCTTCACCTCCCCCGTCAGCCACGTCACGTCGGGAAATTCGATCGGCGAATCGAAACAGGGCCGCCCCGTAATCGGCGCGCGGCCAGCCGCGCACGGCAAGACAAGGGCAGGAAGAAACTGCGTAGAGTTCAACGCGGCGGCCCATGAGGGCAAGTCACCCGCCAGGCTGGAAACCACGAGAAAACGGATATTCAGCGACTTCATCCGCGCGAGAGCGTCTTGTGGGGAGGTGTTGGTGCTGTGGACGTGCACATCGATCACGGGCGGTCGGGTCGGTTCTTGGCCGCCGGCTGTTGATCCGAGGAGTCCCAGCAGCACAACCCAGGCTATTCGATGCACAACTGGCT
>JACDDJ010000181.1 GCA_013817065.1 Acidobacteriota bacterium | reverse complement strand
GTGTAGGGGAGAGGGCAGGTATTGTCAAAGAGGCCGGGAACGGAGGACTTACGGCAGCACCTCGCTGATCGGCCTGGGCAGCTTCACATCGGCGATCTTATCGAATGGCGTCGGACCGGCGTTCATGCACCCTTCCGAACGCGACGCCTACATGGTCCGCTTGAACGTCGTCAAGAGCCGCTCAGGTCCCGAAAGGCCATCGACCAGCCCGGAAATTCCCGCTCGGCCAGTCTGCGACCACCCGGACCCGTGCAGGCCCGGGTGGTCGAGATCGGAGATCAGAACCTGAAGCCGAGCGCGAAATAATACGTGCGCGAAGCCTGGTAGTCATCCGCCGACAGCGGGATCCCGAAGTTCGGTCCCAGCTCATAGTGGACGCCGAGCCGCGGCGTTTCGGTGAAGGGGTTGAATCGCTGCAGCGTCGCGCCTGGGTTCTGATTGGATGCGGTGAACACCGTCTCGTTGCCCGAGCTGTCCTGCCCCGCCCGATTGAACACGTTGTTCACGACGAAGCGGGCAAAAAAGGCGCCGTCGTTCAGTCGGCCGATTGGCAGGCTGTAATTGAAGGACAGGTCAGTGGCCGAGATCGTATCGTTCCTGAGGCTGCCGCGCCCGTCGAAGAAGTAGTCAATCGAGCTGTCCGGTGTCTGATACCCGGGATTGGTGACGAACGACCGCGAGTCGATGACGGCGTCAACGCTGTACGGCGTGCCTGAGTTCAAGCTCTGAAGCACACCGATGTTCAATCGGCCCACAGGGCCGAGACCCGCGTCGACGTTCGCCCACAGGCGCAGCTTATGCCGTTGATCGATCGACAGGTCGCCGATCGGCTTGCTCCACCGCGCCTCCTGATACTCCGCATACGCGAGGATGTCGTCGGTGGTCGGCCCGCTGCCGGCGTTCTCGCCATTCACGTTCCCGGACGCGCGTGACAAGGTGTAGTTGCCGCCGATGGTGACATCCTGGACGAGCCGGTACTGGATCTGTCCCTGCAGCGCGCGGTACTTGCGCTCGAGCAGATTGGTTGTTTCCACGATGGCGAGGTCGAGCACCCGCCCGTTGGGAGCCGTGACGGTGCGCCCCGGGACCACGCTGTCGGCATAAAAATTGTCGTAGTCGCGGTGGACTGCGTCGACGCGGAACGAGCCCTTCGAGCCCAGCCTGCCGGCGAGGCCGAGCACCGACTCCCACGAGGTTGGCTGCGAGAGATCCTCGCCAACGCGCCTGGAGAGACCCGCGAACGTCGGGTTGTCCCGCAGCGGCCGGTTGGTACCGCCGTTGGCGGCGAACCAATCGAACACCGTGGTGAGGGCGTTCTGGGCCGACACCGGGTTGGCAGTGTTGAGGTCGGTGTTGATGGCGGGCCCTCGATACACGTAGCGGAATGTCGATGTCCGGCCGGCGCCGGAGCCTGCGTCGGCGATGCCGCTCGAGACGGGCATCACGTAGCGGGCAAACCCGGCATTGATGACCCACGCCCCGCTGGCGGTGGGATCGAAGCTTGCTGAGAGCCGTGGGCTCCAGGTTGAACCGTCGGCCACCGTCGTCCCACCCTGGTCCTGTTCGTCCAGCTTGTCCCACCGCGCGCCGACGTTGACCGTCAATCGGTTGTTGAACCGCCAGACGTCGTTGACAAACGCGGAGTAGGTGCGCAACTGGCTGCCCTGGCTGCTTTCCGGGAGGGGATTCCACAAAATGTAGGCGGCCGACGTCTGCGTGTCGGAGGTCCCGGGGATGATCACCGGGTACAGGTCCTCGCCTCGAATGATGGTGTTGTTCGCGAAGAGGCGGAAGCCGCTGCCCGACTGGTAGTTGTCGTTCTTGCGTGAATCCTGGAACGCGTCGCCGCCGAATACGAGTGAGTGCGAGCCGGCGCGGGACGTCGAGAGGAAGTACGAGCCCTTCACAATCGCGTTCTTGTTTCCGCGGAACTCCTCGTTGAGCTTGCCCGCGTCGATGTCGGCCTGCGACAACCCGCAGACGCCGCAGAAGGTGGGCGAATTCCAGCGCGCGTTCCCGCGAGACCGGTCCAGAATCATCGTGCCCCGTGGGAGATCCGTGAACCGGGAGCCCGAACCGATGAAGAAATTCTGTCGTCGCGAGAACTGCGCTTCGACGAAGAACTTCGGCGTCAGGATGCCTGTGTAGTTCGCGGACAGAAGATCTTCAGGCGCCTTGTTGTCGTAGAAGCTCGCACGGTCCATGACGTTGCCGAATGAATTATTGAACTCGTCACGCGTGCGCTTGATGAACGATCCCTTGAACGTGTGCTTGGACGTCATCGCATAGGTCAGTTTGCTCTCGAGGCGCTTGTCATCGACGCGGTTGTCGTATGCGAAGTTGGTGAAAAACGTCGTCTGCGAGAACGTGTCCTGCTTGAGCCGCGCGGCGCCGAAAAACCACAGGCGATCCTTGATGAATGGACCACCGAACGTCGCCTCGTACGCCGGCACAACCTTGCTGACGCGTGGATCCTCTGACAGCCCTTTCTCGAAAGGCGTGAGCGCGCGCCAGTCGTCGTTTGTGAGCGTGGTGCGGACCGACCCGCTGAACTTGTTGCCGCCAGATTTCGTGATGGTGTTGGCGACCCCGCCGTTGAAGCGGCCGTACTCCGCTGAGACGGAAGCCGTCGAGATCTTTGTCTCCTGGATCGCGTCTTCGATGAAGACGGTCGAGACCTGCCCTCGAAGTGTCTCGTTGGCGACGACGCCGTTGATGAGAAAGAGGCCCTCGTACGCCATCGCGCCAGAGAACACGACCTGGCCGACCCCCTCCCGCTGCGGACCTGTGTCCGTGGTGCCTGGCGCGAGCAGGACGGCGCCGTTCACGTCGCGCCCAACCGGCAACCGGTCGATCATTTCCGACCGGTAGCTTGAAGCCACTGTTGGAGACGACGTGAAATCGGCTGGCAGTTCGGCTCTGACGGTCAGCTGCTCGCTGACCCCGGCCACACCCAACCGCGCGCCAAGCGTGATCGTTTCCGCGAGGGGCACCCGAACTTTCTCGCTCCGCTTCTCAAAGCCGGCCAGTTCAAACGTGACCTCGTAATCGCCAGTGGGGAGGAAGGGAACGATGTAATCGCCATTGCCGGAGGTCACGGCGGTGCGCGTGCCCTGAAGCGCCGGGGATGTCACGCTCACGGTCACTCCGGGCAAGACGGCGCCCTGCGCATCTACGACCTGACCCGTGATGCTTCCTGTCGGCGTCGTCTGCGCCCAGACGCCGGCCGCGTAGAGCAGGACAGCAAGACCGGCCACTAATACTCTCGAACCCATGAGTGAACTCCTTCCAGACCTTGTCAGCAACAACGATGGCCACACCAGCAGGCTATCCCGTATTTGGCACTTGTCAAGACTTCAGGGGCGAGATGTTCGGTTCAGGGCCGTTCTTCCTATGTCATGCGGAACGCTAAGCAGAGAGCTTTGCTGGCCAGCCTTGCTCTGGTACGCTGCCATCAGGAACAAGGCCGTCATCTTACAAGGCGGTCCAGGCAAATCACCTTTATAGATGTGCGGGATTGCGGGATTGGTCAACCTGGATGGCGCGCCGGCCGACGCCCGCGTGCTCGGGGCGATGACGGACATGATTCGTCATCGCGGTCCGGACGATCGCGGCACACTCTCGCTGTCGCTGCGCGGCGGCATCCCTGACACCGCGCTCGGGTTTCACCGGCTGAAGATCCTCGACCTTTCCGACCGTGGACACCAGCCGATGATCAGCCCCGATGGCTCGACGGCGCTGCTCTTGAACGGCGAGATCTACAACGCCCTCGACCACCAGGCGGTGCTCGAGCGCAACGGCTATCGGTTCCGCACCGGCACCGATACCGAGGTCGTCCTGGCGCTCTACGAGCGCGAGGGGCTCGAGGGGATGCTCGAACGCCTCGATGGCATGTTTGCCATCGTGATTGCGGACACGCGGCGCGGCGCCGTGCATCTGCTCCGCGATCGGGTCGGGATCAAGCCGTTGTACTGGGCGCAGTGCGGAACGACCGTGCTTTTTGCGTCGGAGGCGAAGGCGTTTCTGGCGCATCCAACGTTCTGCCCCGAGATCGACCCGACCCAGGTCGATGAACTGCTGGCATTCCGCTACGTTGCCGGCCCAGCCTCGCTGCTGAAGGGGGTGCGTCACGTCCAGCCGGGCCATCGGCTGACAATCACGCCGAGTGGTGTCACGGAGTCCCGCTATTGGAGCATCCCCGACCATCCCGAGAAGCCGCACCTGTCACGGGAAGACGCGGTCGATCGCCTGGATCATCTACTCGGCCGCAGCGTGCAATCGCAATTGCGGAGCGACGTCAGCGTGGGATGCCAGTTGTCCGGTGGCGTCGACTCGTCTCTGGTGACCGTGCTGGCGCGGCCACATTGCCCTGCCGACCTGAACGCGTTCTCGATCATCTTCGACGAGTCGAAGTTCTCGGAGGAACGCTGGATCCTGAACGCGGCGGCCACGGCGCGCGCGACCAGCCATCGTTTTGTTTTCGATGAGGACGCCTTCATGGGCGCGCTCGATGGCGCCAGCTGGCACATGGATCAGCCGATCAGTCATCCGAACTCACTGGCCCTGTGGTTGCTGGCTCGGCGTTCGCGAGAGCATGCCACGGTCCTGCTGAGCGGCGAAGGTGCCGACGAACTATTCGGCGGCTACGCGCGCGCCTGCGACGCACACCGGGCGGCGGCTGGCCCGTGGCGACCGGGTGTGAACGATCCGGTCGACACCTTCATTCGAGCGTCACAGTTTCATTCCGAAGCTCGTCTCGCCAGGCTGCGACCCGCGGCGAATCTGCGGCCGGCGCTGGAAAAACGCCGCGCCCTGTTTCAGGAGGGAGAAGCCGACCATCTCTCGAATTGTCTGAAGTTCGACATGCAGACGCATCTCGTCGACTTGCTCGTGCGGCAGGACAAAATGACGATGGCTCACGGCGTCGAGAACCGGGTGCCCTTTCTCGACCGGCAAGTAATTGAATTCGCCCGCGCCCTGCCAGCCGAACACCTCGTGGGGGCATCGTCGCCGATCGGCGTGCCGGGCACGAAGCTCGTGGTCAAGGAGCTCGCCAGGCGCAGCTTCGACGCGGCGTTCGTCGACCGCCGCAAGTCGGCGTTCAATCTACCGCTGGGGAAGTACTTCCGCAGCGGCCCATTCGTGGCGTTGATGGAAGACCGCCTGCTGCCGGGCATGGAGTCGCGCGGGCTCGTCGACGTCGGCGTCGTTCGCCGCTGGTGGCGGCGCGCCCTGTCGGCGCCGTCCACTACCGAGGGATTCTGGATCCCGGTGGCGCTCGAGCTGTGGGCGCAACAATTCATCGACGGCCGCGGACGGTCGGCCCGATGTCGGGCTGCCGTGTCCTCCGGCGAATCTGTCAACTCCTCATAGCCACCGAATATCAGCACGGTGGTCCAGTGATCCTTGTCGGCAATGTCGTCGACTTCTCGCGCGCATCGAGGAAGTCTTCGATGATGAGGACGCAGGGTTGCTGGCGGTCGCGGTGCAGCATCAGGCGATACGGACCTGATGACGCAATGTCATCTTCTCGCGGAGCTTACTCTCTCTCGCCGGAGCTGCGGACTCGGTCGGATGACGCATGTGCCAGCCGACCGAGAGGAGGAATTAGAGGAGGAATTAGAGGAGGTCTTACCGAATCGAGAAAGGGAGCGGAGCAGCGATTGGATTGGGCGTCGCGCTCGAGACAACGGGGCCGGCGCAGGAGGCCCCCGGCACCGTCAATGCCGCACCGAATCCACTGAACACCCCCGACGCCGGAAGGCCCGTGGCCGGCAATCCGTTATTGATACTCATGTGCACAGTCGCGAGGTATGTCGAGCCCCCGGGCATCGCGACGTTCTGCAGACAGAGATTCTGCCCCTGCGCGGTGCCCAGTCCGAAGGTTGCGATGTCGAATTCCGAGGCGTCGATCTCTCCATCGGTAGAGAAAGTGAACACGGCGTTGCCCGGATTGTTGGACGGCTGGGTGGAAAACCATGGGTCCAGGTTGACCCGGAGATCGAAGGATTCACTGACGGCGCAGGTGTTGACCACCATGACGTTCTGCGACAGCGAGCCGTACGGATTCAACGACGTGACCTTCCCCCTGTTGTTGACATTCACTGCCGTCGCGGTCAGCGTGTTCGCCAGCGAGGCGTCGGTGATGAAGTCGTAAACCTTCAAACATGCAGTGGGATGCACCAGCCTGATCTTGACCATGACGTCCGTGGTGGTCTTGAGTTGCTGGTCCTCAGCCTGCAGTTGCAGTTTACCGACGATCACATCGCCATCGTCGCACTTAGCGAATGAAGTCACAACCGCCGTTTTCGGCTCCCGGGCTAGCCGGCGCCGCCAATGTCCTGGACGATGCCAGGCAGCCCTGTCCGACGCTGTCGCCTCGCACATCACCTTCAGCTCGTCGTCCTTTCATCGCCGGCGCGGCACGTCATTCGATGGGCGGCCAGAGCCTGGCGCGGGACGGCACGGTCGTGACGATGGACCAGCGATGGCTCGAGGCCGACACCGCACGGAAAACGCCGATCTGTTCCGCCGCGATCGCCGGCGCATCGCCTGGCTCCCAGCGGCCTCGATCGCGCGGGCAATGTCGCGCCGGTGGTGCGCGTCTGCGATGCCGCGGGGGATGTCGTGGTCTTCGACAAGGGAGCCGCACACGACCTCGGGGGGCCTCGACGGTCGATCCACGGGGCGGTGCGCTTCCTGAGCGGGACGTTCTCGTCGTTTCAGATCGTCCGCGCGGGACCGCGCCCGGAGGCGCATCGCGGGTGCGTTCCTGGTATCCAGGCTGATGCAGCAGACGCTCTTCGACGTGGATTCGGCCGACCCGCTCATCTACCTGGTCGTGGCCGTCCTGCTGCTGGTCGTCGCCGAGTTCGCCTCGTGCGTGCCCGCCCGCCGTGCGACCCGGATCGACCCCGTACTGCGCTTCGCGGCGAGTGATGGCCTAGAATGGCCGGGTTGAACTCCACCCTCGCCGAGCGGACTCAAGGGGCGCTTCGCGGCCGATTTGAGGTTGAGCGGGAGATCGGCCGCGGCGGCATGGCCACGGTGTTCCTGGCGCGCGACCCCCGCCATGACCGCCCCGTTGCCGTCAAGGTCCTGCACCCGGATCTGGCGGCTGCCATCGGAACGGACCGGTTCCTCCGTGAGGTCCGGATCACCGCCCGACTCAGTCACCCACACATCCTGCCGCTGCTCGACTCAGGCGAAGGCGAGGGACTGCTCTATTACGTCATGCCCTTCGTCGAAGGGGAGTCCCTGCGCGCGCGGCTTGATCGGCAGGGAGCGCTGCCGGTCCAGGAGGCGCTGACGATCGCGCGCGAGGTCGCCGACGCCCTGGGCTTTGCGCACGGCCGCGGCATCGTGCACCGCGACATCAAGCCTGAGAACATTCTGCTCGATTCCGGCCACGCACTGGTCGCCGACTTTGGTATCGCGCGTGCGTTCGACGAGGCCTCGGTTGCCGACCGGGTCACCGTGACTGGCATTGCGGTCGGGACGCCGCTCTACATGAGCCCGGAACAGGCCGAGGGCCGGCGTGAGGTTGACGCGCGCAGCGACATCTACTCGCTGGGCTGCGTGCTCTACGAGATGCTCGCCGGAGCGCCTCCCTTCACCGGCCCGACTGCACACGCCATTCTGGCCCGTCGGCTGTCTGCGCCGGCGCCGTCCGTCCGCCTGACACGGGACTCGGTTCCGGAGTCGCTCGACGCGACTGTGCAGCGGGCGCTGGCCCGGAGCCCGGGAGACCGCTTTCAGACCACTGCCGAACTCGCGCAGGCCCTCGCCCTGGTGGCACCGGGCTCGGATCGCGCTGCGACTCCGCCCGCGATCACCACACACCCGCTGGTTCGCGCGCCCTCATGGGGCGCGGCTGCCGCGATCGCCATAACTGCGCTGGTGCTGGCACTGGGGATCTGGGCGATCCGGGGCCGGGACGCCGACCAGGCGAATGGCCCGGGCGGGACGGAGACGGCCAGCATCGCTGTCCTGCCATTCGTG
>JACDDJ010000180.1:4041-8012 GCA_013817065.1 Acidobacteriota bacterium | reverse complement strand
TCCGCGTCCTCTACGCTCCGTTTTGCGAGCTCCCGGGTCCGCCGGGCAAACCGTCGTGCTGCAAGTGATCTGCCACCGAGCATCCGGTTTATAATCAACCACATAGCATCCATTCTCCGGACGCCGCGTGACCGCTGGACGCCTCAGGCACGGTAAACGGCGACCCTACCGGCGGTCGTAATACTCCCGTGACCGTTTATCCGGAGAGATTCACCACTATGGCAAGGCAGATTTGTTGGGCGCTCGCCGCGCTCTTCGCGTCGGGCACCCTCGTGCTGTCGACAGGCTCGACAGTGCGCGCCGAGTACCTTCAGCCGGGGGCGCCGCAGAACCGGCCGCCCGCGGAGCAGGATCAGCGCCGGGAGGGCCACGATCGCCGTCCATGGTGGAAGGACCCGAAGGACATGGCCGAGATTGGACTAACGGCCACCCAGTCGGCGGAAATCGACCGGATCTTCCGGGCCGAGATCGACAAGATGAAGCCGATGCGCGAGCTGATCACCGAGATGGAGAGAGGCGTGGACGCCACCTCTCGCGCCAACACCGCCGACATCGAGGCATACGCCCGCCAGGTACGCCAGGTCGAACACAAACGGGCGGAACTTAATACGGCTCGGACCGTCATGCTCTATCGCATGCGCCGCGTTCTCAATGCCGACCAGAACGTAAAGTTCCAGGCTCTTTACGACCGGCGCGATGCCGAGCGCAAGAAACAGGACGCCGAGCGCCGCCGCTAGCCGTCATCACCTTCTCATCTTATTTTTTCGCAATCACTGGAGGCAATTCGTGAGTAAGACCGCACGCACGCTGGCCGCAGCCGGGTTCATTCTCGCTTCGGCGCTGCCCGCGCTGGCGCAGCAGCAGGCCGAGACGCCCAGCAAGGAACGTGTCCAAGCACTCATCGCCCAGGCGATGCAGCAGACGGGCCAGACGCCCGCTCCGACGGTTGCCGTGCCGATCGTGCCGGCAGGCCCGACGGTGAATCTCACCGAGCAGGAAGCGGTCACCCGTGCGACCGAGAAGAACCTCACGCTCATCTCCGAACGCATCACGCCGCAGACGTGGGACTACACGATGGCGGCCACCCGCGCGGCCTACGCCTTCAATCTGACGTCCTCGCTGGCCAACAACAACGCCAACACCCCTACGAGCAACATCTTCGAGGGTGGCGCTCGGACGTCGTCGCAGCAACAGAGCTGGTCGGGTGGGGTCAGCAAGCAGATGTGGCGCGGCGGCGGCAACTACAACCTGAACTGGACCAACAGCCGAAACCAGACCAGCTCGTCCAACTCGACGTGCAATCCCTGCTTCAACGCAGGGCTGGTGGGCACGTTCACGCAGCCGCTAATGCGCAATTTCAGAATTGACGCGACCCGCGCCGCCATCCTGACCAACGAGATCAGCCAGCAGATCGCGGATCTGAACCTCAGCGCGCAGGAAGTCAGCATCCTCGCCCAGGTTCGTAACGCGTACTGGGAGCTGTCGTACGCGCGGCTTGCGGTTGAAGCCGCACAGCGCTCGCTGGAGCTGTCGACCAAACTGGTCGGGGACAATCGTGCCCGGGTTGAGATCGGTACCATGGCGCCGATCGACGTCGTGCAAGCCCAGGCCGAAGAGGCCAACCGACGCCAGCAGCTGGTGACCGCGCAGGCCACTCTCCGCAACAACGAGCTGGCGCTCAAACGGCTCATCGTCAGCGGAACGGATGACGAGCTCTGGCGCGCCACCATTGTGCCGGTTGATCTGCCGACCGTCACCCCCCAGGCCGTGAATCTCGAGGCCGCTGTCGCCAACGCGCTGAGCCAGCGCATCGATCTGACGACCACGAAGAAGAACCTCGATTCCACAGATATTCAGCTTCGCAGCCTCGAGAATCAAACCAAGGCCCAGCTCGATTTCGTGGGATCCCTGAACCTGGCCGGACGCGCCGGTACCAGCATCCCGCTAAGAGACCCGATCACCGGGCTGACGGTGACGCCGCCGGGAGGCGGCTATCTCGATGCGCTTCAGAGCGTTGGAGCGTTCGACTCGCCCACCTGGAACCTTCGTCTGCAGTTTGCCTACCCGCTCGGCACCAGCGCCCAGGAAGCCAACGTGTCCCGTCAGCGGCTCATCAAGCAGCAGACCGAAGCCTCATTGAAGGCCACTGAGCTCACCGTCGCGACCGAGGTCACGTCCGCCGCACTCGCGATCCGTAATTCCTTCGAGGCCATGGAGGCCACCAAGGTGTCTCGTGAGCTGTCGGAGCAGCGCCTGGAGGCAGCGCAGGCCAAGTTCGACCAGGGCATGGCCACCAACTACGAGGTTGTCCAGGCGCAGCGTGATCTCGCCGATGCCCGCAACACCGAACTGCGGCGGCTGCTCGACTACCAGCGCGCCCTGGTTGATTTTCAGCGTGTGCAGATTACCCGGTAACTTTATCGATGCGTATCCATGCGGTTCTCGGTCTCGCCGCGACGCTCGCACTTGCGGGCGTGGCTGGTTGCAGCGGTGGTGATGCGGCTTCGGCCCCGGCTGCTCAAGGTGCCGCCGGGGGTCGCGGGGGCGGTGGTGCCCGTCCGCCAATGCCGGTTGAATTCGCCGCGGTGTCCCGCGGCAACGTCGCCGAGCGAGTGACCCTCGTTGGCAACCTGATCGGCGCTGCCACCGTCGAAGCGGTGCCCCGCGTCAACGGACGGCTCCAATCGGTGAGCGTTCGGCTTGGCGACGCGGTGCGGCGTGGGCAGCCGATCGCCAAGGTGGAGGATCGTGAGATTCAGGAGCAGGTCAACCAGGCTGAAGCGGCTTACAAGGTATCCCAGGCCCTCATCCGGCAGCGTGAAGCCGACCTCAACCTCGCCCAGACCAACCTCGAGCGGAATCGAACGCTGCTCGAACGTGAGCTCCTCCCCCGTCAGACCTTCGATGATACCGAAGCCCGTCACCAGGCCGCCGTCGCCCAGCTCGATCTGGCGCGAGCGCAATTCGAACAGTCGAAGTCGCGTCTCGACGAGTTGAAAATCAACTTGGCGAACACGGTGATCTCTTCTCCGGTGGACGGCTTTGTCGGCAAGCGTTACCTCGATCCTGGCGCGTCGGTCAGCCCCAACGTGCCGGTCGCGTCGATTGTCGACATTCGCACCGTCCGCATGGTTGCCAACGTGGTCGAGAAGGACGTCAAGCGACTGAGCATCGGGATGCCGGCGCAGGTCGAAGTCGATGCCTTCCCCGGCGAGAAGTTCGTCGGACGCGTGGCACGGATTGCCCCGGTGTTCGATCCGCAGACGCGCACCGCGGAGATGGAGATCGAGATCCCCAACGCCGGCTACCGTCTGAAACCGGGCATGTACTCGCGAGTGGATCTGACTACCGAGAGCCGCGAGAACGCGATGACCGTCCCGAGCAACGCGGTCGTCGAAGTGCAGGGCAAGCTCGGCGTCTTCGTCGCCTCCTCGGTCGGACCACAGCCGGCCAGCAACCCGTCGGCACAGGGAGCGGCCGCGCCCCACGCGTCCGGCCCATCAATGACCGCGAAGTTCCAGCCGGTCCAAGTCGGAATCAGGCAGGGCGCGCAGGTGGAGATCACATCGGGGCTCAGTGACGGAGCGCGTGTGATCACGACCGGCGCCACGGCGCTGAAGGACGGCGACCGTATCGTGGCGTCCAACCAGACGCCCGGCAGCGGTCGGGGCCAGGCACCGCAGGGTGGCCAGACGCCCCAGGGAGGCAGCCGATGAGCATTCCGCGTTTTGCGATCGAGAAACCCGTCACCATGTTCATGCTCTCGGGCGTGGTGATCCTGATTGGCTGGCTCTCGTTCGTGCGGCTGCCGGTCGACCTGATGCCGGACGTCTCCTTTCCCAGCATCACGGTACGGGTCGGCTATCCCGGCGTCGGTCCGCTCGAGATGGAGGAGCTCGTCACGCGTCCACTGGAGCAGGCGATGAGCGCGGTCTCGGGCCTCGAGCGACTCGAATCCACATCGTCGGAGG
>JACDDJ010000180.1:0-4031 GCA_013817065.1 Acidobacteriota bacterium | reverse complement strand
GGCTCGAGCCGCGTGTCTTTGAACTTCGCGTGGGGCACCGACCTCAACGAAGCGGCCGACGACGTGCGGAATCGGCTCGACCGGATTCGCGGCCGCCTTCCAACGGAAGCCGAAGCCCCGGTCATGTTCAAGTTCGATGCGAGCGCGGCGCCGATCATGGGGGTGGGCGTTGAAGGCGACTTCGACGGTGTCCGGCTTCGCGAGATCGCCGAGCACGATCTCTCCCCTCGTCTCGAGCGAGTCCCCGGCGTGGCGGCCGTCTCCGTGGACGGCGGCCTTCGCCGCCAGATCCACGTCGAGCTGTCGAAGGAGAAGATCACCGCGCTGAACCTGCCGGTTGACCGGATCACTGCCCTGCTGCGGTCCGAGAACCAGAACATCCCGCTCGGCGAGATCGATGAAGGTGACCGGACGTATCTGGTCCGCAGCGAGGGCCAGTTCGAGAACCTCGAGGAAATCCGCAAGCTTGTCGTCATGACGCGCGCGGGCGTGCCGGTCTACCTGAAGGACATCGCCGAGGTCAAGGACGCGACGGAGGACTTCCGCTCCTTCACGCGGATCAACGGCACCCCCGGCGTCCGGCTCCGGATCACCAAACAGTCCGGCCAGAATACCGTGCAGATCGCGGATGCCGTTCGCGCCGAGGCGGACAGGATCAACCGCGAGATCCCCGGGATCAAGCTGACGGTCCTCGACGACAGCTCGGTGTTCATCAAGCGTTCGATCCACGCCGTTCAGGAACACGCGCTCGTCGGCGGCGTCCTCGTCATGCTGATCATCTTCCTGTTTCTCAGGGACATCCGCGCGACGTTCATCATTTTCACGTCGATCCCGATCTCGGTGGTCGGCACGTTCGCGCTTCTCTACTTCAACGGCTACACGCTGAACACGATGACGTTCGGCGGACTCGCACTGGGCGTCGGCATGATCGTCGACGCCTCGATCGTCGTCATCGAGAACACCTTCCGGCACATGGAGCACGGCAAGGACCGGATGCGGGCGTCGATCGAGGGGTCGGAAGAGGTCTGGTCCGCGATCCTGGCGTCAACGCTCACGCACATTGCGGTATTTGTGCCCCTGCTCTTCCTGACAGGCGTCTCGAGCATCCTCTTCAAGCAGCTCGCGGTCGTCGTGATGTTCTCGCTGACGATGTCGCTGTTTGTCGCGGTCACGATTGTGCCGGTGCTTTGTTCCCGTCTGCTGAGGCTGCCGAAACCGGCGAGCGAGCGCAGCGGCATCATGGCCGGCCTGTATGGCGCCAGCGAGCGGTTCCTGAACGGGATGGACGACGGCTACAGCCTGATCATCCACAAGGCGCTCGTGCATCGTCCGACCGTGCTCGGCATCGGGGTCACCTGCGTCGTCGTCGCGGCGCTGATCCTGCCCACGATCGGCTTCGAGTTGATGCCGCAGGCCGACGAAGGTGAAGTGAGCGTCACGGCCGAACTGCCGGTCGGCACGCGCGTGGAGCGTGCCCAGGACGTCGCACTGCGCCTCGAGAGCATGCTGCCGGAGCTGGTACCGGAGACGCAGGCGATCATCGCGCAGGCCGGCAGCGGCGGGTTCTTCGGAGGTGGCGGCAACCGGACGAGCATCACCCTGCGGCTCTCGCCCAAGGATCAGCGTGAACGCTCGAGCGAGCGGATCGCGCAGGACCTGAGCAAGCAGCTGGCGAGCGCCATCCCGGGCGTCATCATCACGACGCGCGCCTCCGGCGGCAACTGGCAGATGAACCGCATCATGGGCGGCGGCGACAGCCGGTTGTCGCTGGAAATTCGCGGCGCCGACCTCGCCCAGGCCGCGGCGCTGGCCCAGACCGCCAAGAACGTCATGGACAAGGTGCCGGAGGTGCGGAACGCGCGCGTCAGCCGAGACGAAGGGCGCCCGGAGCTCGCAGTCGAGGTGGATCGCCCCAAAGCGGCCCTCCTTGGCCTCTCGGTGACCGACGTTGCCGAGTCGATCAGCACCAGCGTGGGCGGCCGGCAGGCGGCGTTTTTCCGCGAGTCAGGCAATGAGTATCCGATCGTCGTGCGGCTTCGCGAGGAAGACCGCCAGGGGCCTTCTGACATCAACGACGTCCTCATCAGCAGCCCGACCGGCCAGGTGCTGCAGGCCAAGAACCTGATGACGCTCCGCAGCCAGTCCGGCCCGACGGAGATCCAGCGCAAGAACCAGGAGCGTGTGATCCGGGTTACGGCCGAGCCGGAAGGTGCGTTGAGCGAGTCGCTCGACGCCGTGCAGGCCCAGTTGTCCCAGATCCAGGTGCCGGACGGCTTCCAGGTCGGTTTCGGAGCTGAAGCCGAGGAACAGGCTCGCGCCTTCCAGCAGCTGCAGATGATGCTGATTCTCGCCATCGTCCTGGTCTATGCCGTCATGGCATCGCAGTACGAGTCGCTGAGGGATCCGTTCATCATCATGTTCTCGGTCCCCCTCGCCGCGATCGGCGTGGTGCTGGCGCTGAAGCTGACGAATACGACGTTCAGCCTCCAGGCCTACATCGGAGTAATCATGTTGGCCGGCATTGTCGTAAGTAATGCGATCCTGCTCGTCGACTACACCAACATCCTCCGTCGGCGCGACAAGATGCCGCTCCGGGAGGCGGTAGAGACGGCAGGCCGGACTCGCCTGCGGCCGATCCTGATGACGACGCTGGCGACGATCCTGGGGCTGGTCCCGATGTCGCTCGGCATCGGGGAAGGCGCGGAACTGCAGGCACCGCTGGCGCGGGTGGTGATCGGCGGCCTGACGGCCTCCACTCTGATCACGCTGGTGTTCGTGCCGACCGTTTACACAATTTTCGAAGAAGGTTGGAAAGGACTGCGCTCGGGACTCCCGAAGCACTCGTAGCAGGCGGCAGCGATTATGAAAAAATTGATCCTGACTCTCATCGTGCTCGCGGTTCTCGGCGGGGGTTCGTACGCCTACTACAAGAGCAAGGGGGTGCCGGAGCCAACCGTCACCACCATGTCGTTGTCGCGCGGGGACATCGCCGAGACCGTCCAGGCCACCGGCACGCTCGGAGCGGTGGAGACAGTCGACGTCGGCACGCAGGTGTCAGGCGTCGTCGAGGAGATGAGCGCCGACTTCAACGACATCGTGAAGAAGGGCCAGGTCATCGCCCGGCTGGATCCATCGATCATCCAGACGCAGATCGAACAGGCCAAGGCGAACGTGACCCGTGCCGAGGCTGATCTCGATCGCCTCCGGGTCAATCTCACGGATGCCAAGCGCAAGCTCGAACAGGCGAAACAGATGTGGGACAAGCAGTTGATCCCGCGCGACCAGCTCGAGACCGCAGAGCTGAATGTCAAGACGCAGGAATCGCAGATCCGGTCGTCCGAAGCCGGGCTGATCCAGACGAAGTCGCAGCTGAACACCCAGCTGGTGAACCTGGGACACACGGTAATCAAGGCGCCGATCGACGGTATCGTCATCTCGCGCAGCGTCGACCAGGGCCAGACGGTCGCCGCCAGCATGAACGCGCCGGTGTTGTACGTGATCGCCGCAGACCTGACGAAGATGCAGATCATCGCGAACATCGACGAGTCCGAGATCGGCCGCATGCGCACCGGCCAGCCCGTCACGTTCCGCGTCGATGCGTATCCGACTGACACCTTCCGCGGAATGGTCCATCAGATTCGTCTCCTGCCAACGACGGTGCAGAACGTCGTGACCTACTCGACGGTCATCAGCGTGCCGAATCCGGACTACAAGCTGAAGCCGGGTATGACTGGGAACGTCACTATTGAGATCGCGCGGCGCGAGAACGTGCTCCGCGCACCGGCGGCGGCGCTGCGTTTCCGTCCGAGCAACGATGTCTTCGCGGCGCTCAAGCAGGACGTCCCACCGGAACTGGCGCGCGGCGCCGGTCGCGGTGCGGGCGGTCCGGGCGGTCCGGGTGGACGCGCTGGTCAGGGCAGTACACCGGCAGGCGCCGCGGGTGGTCCCGGACAGACGTCTGCGGCGGCCAATCCCCCGGCGGCGAGCCCGGCGCCCGCGCCGGCAGCAGCTCCGCAGGGTCAGCGCGGTCC
>JACDDJ010000801.1 GCA_013817065.1 Acidobacteriota bacterium | reverse complement strand
CGTCATGACCAACGGCGACAATGGCGGAGCGCTCGCGAACGACATCGTGCGCACGGTTGCGCAAGAGTATGGTTTCCCCGGGCTGGGCCCGGTCGAGCGCACGCTGGGGACGGCGGATCCGAAGACCTACCCGGACCTTGCCGGCTTCTACGACATGCCCGGGCGGACCCCGCCCTTTCTGCACATCGTGGCTGATGGGGATCGACTGTTCCGCATTACCGGTCCTCGACCGGATCAACGCGCTGAACTGCTGCCCGAATCTGCCGATACTTTCTTTGCTGTGGATGGCGATCTCCGGGTCCGGTTCGTGCGCGACCCCGGCGGCCGTGTCATCGAAGCCCGCCTGACCCAGGGGACGCCGGAGCGCACCGCGGCGCGGCGGTGATGGGCGAGCCGCTCAGCGTGCCCGCCGATTCTCCAGGATCTTGACGAACGATCGGCCGTGCAATTCGTCCGGGGTGAGCCCCGTCTCGCGAGCCTCCTCCATCGTCAGCGCACCCGAGCTCAGCCCGCGGGCGAAGAAGTTCAGCAGCCCCTGCCCCGTCGCCGCGTCGTCGAAGACGTCGCCGACGAGCGTGGCCTGGGCCGCCTTGTCGACGAAGTTGCGCAGGCGCGCGGTCGCGGCCGGACCGGCCGCGAGGAAGAACGCGTAGAGCGCCGCATACCGAGTCGGCAATTGCGCAGGATGCAGATCCCAGCCCTGGTAGTAGCCGTTGACCAGCGAGTGGCGGACGTCGTCGTAGTGGATCTTCCAGGCGCGATGGACGGCGGCCCTGTTCTCGCGCCGCTGAAGGTCGCTGAGGGAGGCGTCGGCCTTGGCCCTGTGCGGCGCCACCGGCATGATGTTGGTGGCGCCGTCCGAGAGCTTGATGCCTGACTGCGCCAGTGCGACCTGCATCATGTGCTTGGCAAAGTCGCAGGCGGCGTGCCGCATATGCTGCCACGACGCGGTGATGCCGCAGAGAGCGGTGTAGTCGTAGGTCCCGAAATGGGCGCCGGTGACCCGCCCTCCGCCCGCGTGCACGAGCGCGCGAAGCGCGGAGGATCCGTCAGCCGCAAAGATGGACTGCGGCGTCTCGATCATCAACTCGAGTTTCAGCGCGCCGGCGTTCAGCTTCAGCCGGCGCTCCAGCGCCGCGCAGGTCCGGGCCAGGGCCATAACCTGCCCGGCTGCCATGATCTTTGGAATCGTGATGACAAAGCCTGGAGGCAGCCGCCCCTTCGTGGCCCGGGCGAGAGTCGTGACGAACAGGTCGAAGGTCCGCAGACTGCGGGCGTGGAGCTCATTCGACATCGGCTTGATCCGGATGCCGATGAACGGAGGGAGCGATCCCGCCTGGAAGCCCGCCGCCACCTGCTCCGCCGCACCACACGCGTGTCCGTCCTCCTCCTTGTCGGCGCGATGGCCGTAGCCATCTTCGAAGTCGATGCGGAAATCCTCGACCGGTTCGCGTCGCAGTTTGTCGACGACGCGCCGGCGAACAGTCGCGGCAAACGTGTCGGCGTCGTGGCCGTCATCCTCGAACTGCAGCGCCTCGCTCAGCGCCCGCCCGTCGGGTGCGTACTCGTCCAGTGCGGCGAGCGCGAGCGCCCCGAGTTTGTGCGCCGAGTCGGCGCGAAACAGGTGGGCACCGCCATAGACGGTGTGAACGGGCTGCCGGTCCTCCGGCTCACCGGGATAGGCTCGGGCCACGCCGGCATTCAACTTCTTCAGCGGACCGAGAATGGGCTTCAGATCGCCCGCGGCCAGGCTCGGCTTCGGCGTGATGGTTCGTGGCATAGGACGTCAGGAGCCCCGGTAAGTGGTGTAGCCGAACGGACTGAGCAGCAGCGGCACGTGGTAGTGCTCCTCGCCTTCGACGACGCAGAACGTGATCACGATGCCGGGATAGAAAACAGGCGCACCGGCCGCGCCGAGATAGTCGCGCGTGTCGAACGTCAGCCGGTAGACGCCGGCCGACGGCGAGGTCGACAGCAACGTGCGCAGTCGACCATCGGCGTCGGTCTGCCCGCTGCCGAGCAGGACCCAGGACCCGTGCTCATCGGTGCGCTCGAGCGTCACGGGAAGCCCCGCGGCAGGACGCCCACGCGACGTATCCAGCACATGAGTGGTGATGCCGCTCATCGTGCCGGGATGTTAGCACCACGAACGAGCAGACGGCCCGCCGTCCCACTCGGAATCGTCCCATCTTCGTAGACGACCGATCCCCGGAGGATCGTGCAATGCACACGTCCCATCAGCGCTTTGCCGACGTACGGGGTGATCC
>JACDDJ010000800.1 GCA_013817065.1 Acidobacteriota bacterium | reverse complement strand
CTTCACCGCGGTGTGCGAGCTCGGGTTCGAGGGCGTCGTCGCGAAGAACCACTCAAGTCTCTACCGCCCCGGAGATCGCGGATGGGTCAAGGTCAAGAACCCGAACTACTGGCGACGGGACGCTGAACAAGAGGCGATGACCCGGAAGCACGAGCGTCGGGTGCGAACTCGCGTCTAGCTGCTTCCGCCGGCCACGACTATTCGCACAGAGCGGCGGCCATTCATCTATCCGAGAAGGACCACACTGTTTCCGCTGCAAGTGATCACGCCCCGCGGCTTGAAGTCTCGGTATCGACATTCCGTGGACGCGCCATACCCGGTTTCCAGGTGGGATCACTGGGTATAAGTTTCCTAACTAAGGAGGTCGAGGCAGAGATGGTCACGCATCGGAACATCGCTGAGTGGCACGGCAAGCAGCTGGTCGACCGCGACGGCGAAAAGATAGGCAAGCTCGAAGACGTCTACGTCGACGTCGAGACGGACGAGCCCGCGTTCGGCACCGTCAAGGAGGGCTTCATCGGTCGCCACTTGACGTTCGTACCGCTGGCCGGGATCACGATCGGCCCCAACAGCCTGCAGGTCCCGGTCTCCAAGGAGCAGGTCAAGGACGCACCCAACATCGAGACCGAGGGCGACGAACTCTCCCAGGCGGATGAGTCCAACCTCTATCACCACTACGAGCTCAACTACACCCCGCCCGATACGGAGAGCGGTCGGCGGCTCGCCCGCCGATGATCTTTCAAAAGCCAGCAAGACGACACGATCGCGGGCGCCAGCGCGGCCGCCCAACCTCGATGCGCCCTCCACTTCTGCTGAGCTCCGTCTGGGCCGCTTTGCGGCTGCGGCGGATGGTAACGAACTCGATTCGGCGGCTCGCTTCTCAGCCCTGGTGCGAGACGCGTCTTCCCTTGCGTATTCTTATCCGACGTTCCACTGAGGAGCGACAGTGGGTGTGTTGGAACAACTGAGGAAAGTCGGCGACTACGTTCGCAAGAACTGGCGATCCACAGCCGACGACAGCTACCGCGAGTACAAACACGGGCGCGAGCGCGAGCGCAAGCAGGCGGAACGGAAGCGTCAGGACGCAGAGCGCTTTGCTGAGCGGAAGCGCGGGAAGGCAGAGCGGGAGCGTGAGTACGAAGAGCGCTATGCGGCCGAACGCGCAGCCGAAGAGCCCCAACCGGAGGCGCCTCGGGATGACACGAGCAAACCCGAATGACGCACCCTTCTTTCTCTGCCGAGGATCATTCTCTGCCGAGGATCAGCGACATACCGGGCGCGCGGCGCACGTCGGTCGTGCTCGCGTCACACGCGCGCCACTCGCAATCAGTCAGGTCAATACGCTAGGCCGTTCCCGACTTGGGCTATCCCGCAAAGCTGGAGCGCGCCTCCTATAGAGCACATCTCGATCCCGCAAGGTACTCCGGGCCCATACATCTAGAGATTCGCACGGCTTCGGCTTCAGCCGGTCCTAGGAGCGGGGCCAGGCCGGTGACTCGAGTACGCACAGACTTCGAAGTAAACTCCGCCCGACCGGAAACCGAGGCCAAGACTGAAGCCGACGCGCGGACTCGAACCGCGGACCCCTTCATTACGAGTGAAGGACTGAGTCGTCGGCTGTCATCGTGAGTCAATCAAAGGTGCTGATCTGCGGCACCTATCGGGTCACGTGAGTGTCGCGGATGGGCAACGGAGCGGATGCCGTAGTCACGTCGTAGACGTGCGGCGGTCGGCGCGTTGGAGATCGCCTCGGCGCTCCGAAGGGTTGGGTCGCCGGGGCGAGCAGTCGTTGGCGTCGTGGCGGCGTTGAAGACTGTCGTCATCTGCCGCTGCTCGACCAGCCGACGGTTAGCGGAGTAGCCTGATGTACGTGCCCGCCAGGCTCATTGCCCGACTCTTCGATGGATCAGAACATGAGGTGAGGTTGTTTTCTGGAGATCCCGAAGGGGCGCTGAAGAGCCTGACGAAAACCGATCGTCGCTGGGTGGACGTCGTCGGCGGCAGCGTTCGATACGAGCACATCGTCGCACTTCTCATCGTGGACGAACCCGCTGGGGAGGAAGACCACGACCGGGCGATCAACGAACTACTTCGGGATTTACAGTCCCGAGGCGGTGGCACCGTAGAGGAAGTGGCGCGTGAGCTCGAACGACGTGGCATCACGACTTCTGAGACGAGCAGAGGCTCCGCGAATGTCCCGGCCCCGTCAGCGCCTCAGAGGAGAGACCCTCCGAGGCGCGAAGCCGACTAAGCCGGGCTGGCCTTGACGT
>JACDDJ010000799.1 GCA_013817065.1 Acidobacteriota bacterium | reverse complement strand
TCCCTGGCCGGCACCGACATCACGCTCCTGCAAAGCATGGGCGGACCGATCCAATCCGCTGTCGGCCTGCGTGGCTCGAGCCGGACGTTGACCCGTCCCGGCGCCGTCGCCAGTGCGGCTCCTGAGGAAATCGAGATCCTCCATACGACCGCGAACTTCTTGCGGGTACTCGGGGTGGAACCGATGCTCGGACGCGGCTTTGCCGCGGACGAGGAGGGACCAGGACGAGGCGACGTCATCGTGCTCGGCCACGAGCTGTGGCGATCGCGTTTCGGCGCTGATCCGGCCATTGTCGGTGGCGACGTTCAGCTCAATGGCCGAACCGTTCGCGTCATCGGAGTGCTGGGCCCTGACTTTCACTTTCAGCGGCATTCCGAGAGCGGCGCGCAGATGTCGGATGCATACGTGCCTCACTCGGTCGATCTGGGTCGAGCGGACGCTGGCAATGGCGATAGCTCCGGTTTCATTCGCGTCCAGCAGGGAACGTCTCGCGATGTCGCAATGTCGGCCGTATCGGCGGCCGGGCGGGTCATGGACGAGAAGTACTTCGGCAAGCGCGGCTTGAAGTTGTACGCAGTGCCGCTGGCCGAGGATCTCATCGCACCGGTACGGCAGCCGCTGCTCGTGCTCGGCGCCGCCGGTGCCGTGCTGCTGTTGGTGCTCACCGTCAACATGGCGACCTTGCTGCTGACGCGCGCATCCCGGCGAGACCACGAGTTCGCCATCTCTCGGGCCCTTGGCGCTAACTCCTCCGCACTGGCGCGCGCGACGCTGCTCGAAGCAGCCATCCTCGGCATCAGCGGTGGCGCGGGTGGAGCACTGGCAGCCGTGTGGGGGACGAGCGCGCTCCTGGCACTCGCGCCGGAGGATCTCCCTCGCCGCGCCAACATTGCGGTCGACTGGGAGGTCGCCGCCATAGTGACCGGCCTCGGACTGTTGCTCGGTCTACTCGCCGGCGCTGTCCCCGCGATCTGGGCCGCGAAGGCGAAGCTCGCGACGCTGATGCGCAACGCCTCCGTCCGCGGTGGCGGCGCGCACGGCGGCATGCGTCGCGCCATGGTCGTCGTCCAGGTGGCGCTCTCGCTCGTCCTCCTCAGCGCCGGTGCCCTCGTCGTCCGCAGCTTCGATCGTCTGCTGCGCGCCAGTCCTGGTTTCAGCGCGGAGGGCGTGTTGACGATGAGCGTGCCGGTGCCGGTGGAGCGTTACCCTGAGGACGCGCAGGCGCGGGACGTTCACCAGCGGCTCGAACGTGAGCTGGCATCGATCGCGGGGGTGGAGTCTGTCGGCGCCGCATCCGCCCTGCCGCTGACCAACAGTGCCAGCCAGACGACGGTGTCGATCCCCAGTGCGCCAGGGAACCGCGGCGGCGAGCGCGATGTGCCTCTGGTCGATTACCTGACGACGCGCCCAGGCTACTTCGAGACGATGGGGATTCGCATCCTCGAGGGGCGCGGCTTTACACCCGCGATCTCGAACGGATCGAGGGAGGCGCTGATCGATCGCACCATGGCGCGCCAGTTCTTCCCGGATGGAACCGCCGTCGGCGCCCGGCTCGCCTTCGCGGGCGAGTCCTTGCCGATTGTCGGCGTCGTGGAGCACGCGCGGATGCAGAACATCCATGCCGACGGGCGCGGGCAGGTCTACCTGCGCAACGACGACTTCACCTCTCACACGCTGACGTTCGTGGTGCGCAGCCGTCGCGCCTTGCCTGGGCTCGTGCCGGACGTCCGCGCCGCGATCCGGCGCGTCGATCCAGAGCTCGCGCTCGCAGCGGTGCAATCAATGGAGGACGTCATCGGCGAGTCGCTGCGCCAGCCGAAGCTGAGCGCATCGCTCCTCGCCGGGTTCTCACTCGGCGCGCTGCTGCTCGCAGCCATGGGGTTGTACGGCGTGATCGCCGGATCCGTCACCCACCGTCGTCACGAGATGGCCGTCCGCCTGGCGCTCGGTGCGGATCACGGGGGGCTGCTGCGTCTCGTACTCGGCGAAGGTGCGCGCCTGGTAGGTCTGGGTCTGCTCGTCGGTGTGCCGGGGATTTATGTCGCGGGGAGGCTACTGGAGGGAGTGCTGGTTGGGATTTCGTCGTTCGATCCGGCGACGCTGGGTGCGGTGACGTTCGGGCTCACACTGGTCGCTGCGATTGCGTGCTACCTACCGGCCCGGCGCGTGACGTCCATCGCGCCGGCGCAGTCGTTGCGGGAGGGATGAGCAGCAGTCTAACCGTCGTGAAATCTCACGGTGGGCTAAATCGTTGAGCAGCGCAGCGGGTCCGTCATG
>JACDDJ010000798.1 GCA_013817065.1 Acidobacteriota bacterium | reverse complement strand
CCGCAAGGGCGTGCGCAGCACCCGACCGTCGAGCCGCGCTGCTGCAGCCTGGATCTCCGCGAGTGTCAGCGCGCCCCTCCGGCGGCCGTCAGGATCTCAGGCAGGTTCGCCGCGAAGGCGCTTCTTGCCATGACGTCGTCCATGCCCGCTTCGCGCGCCGCCGTGATCATTCGGGTGTCGACATGAGAGACGAAGCCGGTCGTCGGGATCCCCTGCAGTTCGGGATCCGCCTTCAGCGCCGCTACCGTGTTCACCGCGTCGGCCTTTGCGCTGTTGATGTCGAAGATGATCAGCGACGGCTTCAGCTCGCGCGCCTTCGACAAGATTTCCGGGGGCGTTCGCGCGAAGCTGATCTCCGCGCCCACGCCCTTGGCGGTTGCGCGGATCTTGGAGGAGAACATCAGGTCATCAACAGCCACCAGGATCATGCGTTCATCTTAATTGCGAACTCCGCGTCCGGCTCGCCATTCTTCGCGGCCTGTTTCTTCTCGGGCAGCGGTTCGAGCTTGAACAGCAGACGCCCGTTCCTTACCGCGGACGCGATGAAGGTCGCCCCGAGAATCGCGGACGCGATCACACCGCTCACGTCGAACAGCAGCATCCGCTCGCCCGCAATCGTCACGAATGGCGACCGCAGGATCTGCAGCGTGCCGATAATCAGCAGGATGCGAAGTTCCGTTGGACCGAACTTCCAGAACGAGATCCGGAACGTTCCGACGGCGTGCGTCGCCAGTCCGATTTCGACCATCAGCAGGTAATACGCCACCAGGAATCCAGCGGCAACCACCGGGGTCATGAAGCCGCCCAGTGCGAAACCGGCCAGCAGGAAGAGGATGCCGATGACGTCCAGCACGTGGTCGACGTAGAAGCCATAGCGCGGCCGTTCGTGATGCCTGACTCTTGCGAGCGTGCCGTCGAGGCTGTCGCCGAACCAGTTGAGCCCGAGCATGAGGATCGCAGTCGCCATGGCGAGTGGCGACCCCGGGCCGAACCAGTAGCACATCCCTGCGGCCGCCATCGCCAGCCCGGCCAGAACCGTGAGGTGGTCCGAGTTCACCCAGCGGGGCAGGCGCGCTGCGATCCAGATGAGGAGCCGCTTCTCGGCAGCCGCCAGGACGCTCGTGTGGACCCGTTCTGCTTCGCGATAATTGGTATCAGTCATCTCACACCTGAATGCGAGAATGGGGATCAGACCAGCTCATGATCTTTGAAACACGCGCCGTCCCCCCATTCATGAAAAACGGATTCGTCCTCGGTTGCGAGTTCACTCGCGAGGGGGTCGTCATCGATCCGGGAGACGATGTGGAGCTGCTGCTCGAGACGGTGGAGAAGCATGCGCTGAAGCCGGTGGCGATCGTGTTGACCCACGCTCATCTCGATCACGTGACCGGGGTCGCACGGGCCAAACAGGCTCTCGGCGTCCCCGTCTGGCTGCACAAGGACGACAACTTCCTGTACGAAGCCGTCGTCCAGCAGGGGCAGATGTTCGGCTTCGAGGTGGATCCGCAGCCGGCGGTCGACCATTTCTACGAGCCCGACCAGGAGCTGCGCTTCGGCGAGTACGAGATCGCGGTTCGTCACACTCCGGGGCACTGCCCGGGCGGCGTCTGTCTCGCGGTGAACGGGGATCCGCGGACTCAGGGGCCGACAGAACGCCGCATCCTCATCGTTGGCGACACGTTGTTCGCCGGATCTATAGGGCGGACCGATCTGCCCGGCGGAGACCTGGAGACGCTCTTGAGGTCGATCCGGGACGTCCTCTTCAGCTTTCCTGACGGGACGCCGGTGTATTCAGGCCACGGCGAGCCTACGACTATTGGTCAGGAGCGTCGTTCGAACCCGTTCCTTCGCTGACGATCAGTTCCACCCGGCCGATCCCGATGCGGTCGCCGCTCCGGGCCATCGCCCTGTTGTCGATGCGTTCGCCGTTGAGGAAGGTTCCGTTGGTGCTGTCGAGGTCGACGATCTCGATCTCCGATGCGCCGGCGGTCAGGCGGCAGTGGACGCGGGACACCAGCGTCGCATCGACGATGAAGTTGGCGCCGGGCGCGCGTCCGGCGGTTCGCACGCTTCCGGGAAGTATCCGGAAGGTCAAGTCAGGGTCCGCACCCTCTGCAGTCCTCAGAATCCACATCGTGTCAGCAACCCGTTGGGCAGCGTGAAGCGTGTTACCGCTTCAGAAATTCGGAAATCTTGATCGCGATCTCGGGCACGACTTTTTTGTCCGCGAGTGTCGCGTACTCACCGACCTCTCCTGTCGTCGCGGGCACGAGCAGGT
>JACDDJ010000179.1 GCA_013817065.1 Acidobacteriota bacterium | reverse complement strand
CCCTCGAAGTACAGTGCCAGCCCTTCGTTCAGCCACTGGGGAACGCCACGCGGTGCGATCGACTTGACGAGAGCGTGGGTGAACTCGTGGGCGAGGACGCGCGCGAACTCGCGCGGGTTTTTCATCGCGCCCTGGACCGGCACGCGGATCTTGCCGTCGTAGGCACCCCCAGCCCAGTCCGGCGATTGCGTGACGTCGCGGAACTGCTCCCGGGTATAGAGGACGACGGTGATCGGCTCGGCCGGATAGGTGTAGAGCGCGGCGCCGATGCGCCAGTACGCGGCCTCGAGAACGTCGACCGCCGTCTGCGCGAGTGCCGCCTCGGCCGGGCCTTCGAACAGGACGGTGAAATGGTCGCCGAACTTTTGTCCGAACCGGTCGTGCAGGGCGGCCTCACTGCGCCACGTGTTCAATCGCGACGTCAGCACCTCCTCATCCGGCGCATGGACCAGCGCCTGCTCGTAGGTCTGGATCGCCCCGCGGATGTCGCCGGCGCGATAGAGGATGTCACCGAGGAGCACCGAGGCGGCGGTCAGAGTCGGCGCCAAGCGCAGGGTGTCGAGGAGATAACGGCGCGCCGTGTCCGCGTGCCCGAGCCGGTGCGCCGCGACACCGGCGCCCAGCGTAACGGTCGGCTCCTGCGGCACGCCCCTCAGCGCTTCAGCGAAAGCGTCGGCGGCCTCCCGGAACTTGCCGGCGTCGATCGCCTCCCATCCGGCCCGCGCGTGCTGCGCCGGCGTGAGCCGCTGCGCCGGAATTCCGGCTGCCGTCATCGAGAGGATGAACGTCAGTGCGGCGAGCTGATACATTTTTCCCATTATGGCCCGAACGTCCGGCGTGGATCGCGGTCGCTGCTCTCACGACTGATCCTTATTCTGCGGCGATCGCGTGGGAGACTACCGCGTTCGCTTCAATCGCGCCTTTGAGGTCGAACGAGGGATTCTGCTCGCTGTAGCTTCATTGATCGGCGCGGCCGTCATTCAAGTACGAACAGGCAGCGGCGGTCATCGCGCTCCGAGGGGAGTAGGCCCGTAGTACACTGACACCCATGTTGAAACTCCTGTCCATCTGTGCCTTCGTCGGCATTGGCGTCATCGCCATGTCGGCTTCAGGCCCGGACCAGGGTCAAACCCCGCAGACACCGCAGCAGCCGCCCGCGCCGGCGCAGTATTCCGCAGACTTGAAGGCAGGCGACGTCGCCCCGCCCTTCTCGCTGATGGGATCTGACGGCAAGGTTCACAAGCTGTCGGACTACAAGGGCAAGACTGTCGTCCTGGCCTGGTTCCCGAAAGCGTTCACCGGCGGTTGAACCGCCCAATGCAACTCGCTGCGTGACAGCGAGAAAGACATCAAGAACTACGACGTCGCCTACTTCATGGCGAGTGTCGACACCCCCGAAGACAACAAGCGCTTCGCCGCAGAACACGGCGGCAGCTTCGCGATCCTCTCGGATCCAACGAAGGAAAGCGCGATGGCTTACGGCACGATCCGGACGGATCGTCCGCCGGCGCAGCAGTTCGCGGCGCGCTTCACTTTCTATATCGGCCCGGACGGCAAGATCCTCGCGATCGACAAGGGCCCGCGCGGAACTGGTGTCGCAGCCCAGACCGCCGGTCAGGACGTGATCACGAAGCTCGACGAGCTCGGGGTGAAGAAAAAGTAGCGACACAGCTTCCAGCCACCAGCATTGGATTGGCGATGGCCGATTAGCTGGAGCTGGAAACTGTCACCTCACCTGATCGCTATCACCGGCTGTATCGGGCCGATTGCCGGCTCCCCGTGATAGCGGACAGCTTCGAGGAACAATCCCGCGGCGGGCGCCGCCAGTGCCGCCGCGGTGGCACGTGAATCGGACGTCCGTGATGGATCCAGGAATGCCGCGGCTTCACGCGGCGCGATCTCCCGCCGGCCCACGGCCGCGAGCACGCCCACCATCCGCCTGACCATCTTCCACAGGAAGTGCGAGCCGCGGACGCGGATCAGGATGAGCGCATCGTGCTCCTCGATCTCGACGGCGTCGACCAGCACCTTGGTCGATTTCTCGTCAGGATCATCGGCGGTGAAGGCCTCGAAGTTCTGCAATCCGACAAAGGCGCCGGCCGCCTCGCGCATCTTGTCCACCGACAGCGGTTCACGTATCCACCAGACGAACGGCTTTCCAAACGCCGTCCGGCGCGTGGAGATCTGGTACAGATAGCTGCGCTCGATGGCGTCGTGGCGGGCGTGGAATTTGTGCGGCGCCTTCGCGACGCTGCGAATGTGAATGTCGGCCGGTAGCCCGTCGTTGATCTTGCGCCGCAGCAGCTCGGGCGTCAGCTCGGTGTAGATCTCGAGGTGCGCGACCTGCGCGAGTGCATGGACACCGGCATCGGTTCGCCCGGATCCATAGAGCTCGAACTCTTTTCGTCCGGTCGACTCACGGATGGCGCGATCGATCTCTCCCTGGACGGTCCTCGCATTGCGCTGGATCTGCCAGCCACTGTATTTCGTTCCCGCGTACTCGATCAGCAATCTAAAGCGAGGCATGCGACTCAATCTTAAACGTGCGGCGTGCGATGTGCTACGTGCGACGTGCGGATCATGGTGGGCGACGCGGACCCTCAGCGCGTTCCTTCTTCGGCGTCAAGCCATCCGATCCAACGACGTTCGCGGCGGTCGCACTGGTCATCAGCGTAGTCGGCCTTGTGGCGTGCTACATCCCCGCTCGCCGTGCTCCGAGTCGATCCAGTGACCGCCCTGCGCGCCGAATAAGGCTCTGCGATCGAGACCCCTTGCGTTCCGATGGGTCGGTCATGTATCTTCCCATTGGAACCCGATGGGAGACTTCAAAACACCTGCGCAGGACATTCTTCGCGGCACACTGGATCTGCTGGTTCTTCAGGCGCTCAGCTGGGGCCCCGCTCACGGTTACGGCGTCGCGCGCTGGATCCAGAAGGCGACCGACGACGCACTTGCGGTTGGTGAGGGGACGTTGTATCCGGCGCTCCACCGTCTGGAAGAGCGCAAGTGGATATCGGCCACGTGGGGCTCGTCTGAGAACAACCGGCAGGCTAAGTTCTACGCCCTGACCAAACTCGGGCGCACGCGCCTCGATATCGAAACGAGCAACTGGCGGCGCTACGCCGCCGCGGTCTCTGCCGCCCTCAAGGCGCCCGCACTCAGGTAATGGCTCGCGGGCGATTCCGGCGTCTCTTCGGTCCCGACCCTTCCGGTGACGTCGACGAGGAGCTGCGCTTTCACCTGGAAATGCGCGTGCGCGAGCTCGTGGCCGAGGGAGAAACGCCGGAGCGCGCCCGTGAGCTTGCCCTTCAACGATTCGGCGACTACGACGAGCCGCGCAGCGAATGCCTGGCGATCAACGAAAGACGGAGACGACGGATGACCCGCACCGAGTATGTGAGCGAGTTGCGACAGGACATTGGCTACGCCTTGCGGACGCTGCGGCGGACGCCGGGCTTCACAGCGGTCGCGGTCATCACGCTCGCACTGGGAATTGGCGCGAACAGCGCCATCTTCAGCGTAGTGCAAGGCGTGCTGCTCGAGTCGCTGCCATACCGGTCGGCGGACCGCCTCTATCAGCCGAGGATGCTCTACCCGGACGGCACCCTCTACACCGCGTTGTCGGCGCCCGACTTCATGAGCGTGCGCGAGGGCAATCGCGTGTTCGACCGCGTCGAGGCGTATTCCACCGGTGTCTTCACGCTGCTCGGGGCCGGTGAGCCCCAGGAGGTGCGCGGGGCGAATGTCACCGAGGGCCTCTTCGAGCTGCTGGGCATCCCGCTCGCAATCGGGCGCGGCTTCGACGCCGGCGAACACCGGCCCGGGCTTGGCTCCGTGTCGGTGCTCGATTACGGGTTCTGGCAGCGCGCCTTTGGAGGCCGCAGCGACGTCCTCGGCCGGAAGGTGTCGGTCGGCGGCGATCCTTACACGATTGTGGGAGTGCTGGCCCATGATGCGCGCCTTCCGGATACCGCCGACATGTACGCGCCGCTCGAGTATGGTGAGACGTTCAGTGCCACGACCGCGACGTCACGGCGCAGCGAGTATCTGGATGTGATCGGTCGCGCGCGCGAGGGTGTCACTGAAGCGCAGGTGATGGACGACATGCGCCGGCTCGGCACGCAGCTGCAGACTGATTTCCCGGACACCAACGGCCGCCTGACCTTCACCGCGACATCCCTCAGGGATTTGATCGTCGGGGACGTACGTTCGCCGCTGCTGATGTTGTTGGGGGCGGTCGGTCTCGTCCTGCTCGTGGCCTGCGCGAATGTCGCCAACCTGCTGCTGGCGCGCGGCTCGGCGCGGCATGGCGAACTCGCGGTGCGCGTGGCGATGGGCGCCGGCCGTGGACGGTTGCTGCGCCAGCTGCTGACCGAGTCAATGGTCCTGGCGCTGGTCGGCGGGATCGCCGGACTGGTGATCGCGTACTGGGCGACCGGCGCGCTGGTCGCTGCGCGTCCGGCAGACATCCCGCGTCTCGACCAGGTCGGCCTGAACAGCACGGTGGTCCTGTTCACGCTCGGTCTTTCGCTACTGACCGGCCTTGCCTTCGGCCTGTTGCCGGCGCTGCAGGCGACGAGCGGGCGGTTGATCGGTGCGCTCCGCGAAGGCGGACGCGGAGGCGGGCAGGGCAAGGGCGCGCACCGGGTGCGTTCGGTCCTGGTGGTGGCGGAGATGGCGCTGTCGGTTGTCTTGTTGATGGGTGCCGGGCTCCTGATCCGCAGCTTCGTCGAGATGACGAGGGTCACGCCGGGCTTCGTGGCTGAGCAGGCGATGACGTTCCGCGTCACCCTGCAGGGTGACGAGTACAACAACGCGCAGAAAATTCAGAGCCGCGTCCTGCAGTTCGAGGAGCGGCTGCGCGGACTTCCCGGCGTCACCGCGGTCGCCGCCACCACCGTCCTGCCGTTGAGTGGACAGGGCAGCGTCCTCGACTTCCTGGTAGTCGGTGCGCCGCCGCCACCGCCGGATATCAACAGGGAGATCGCGGTCGCCAGCATCACGCCGCAGTACTTCGCGGCGATTGGGGCGTCTCTTCGCAGCGGTCGTGCCTTCACCGAGCATGATCGGACTGGCGCACCGCGCGTTGTCGTGGTCAACGAGTCCGCCGTTCGCCGCTGGTTCCCCGACGGTGACCCGATTGGCGAGCAGGTGGAGACCGGCGGCAACAGGTTCGAGGTCGTCGGTGTCGTTGCCGATGTCAGGCAGCGGCACGCCGGTGAGCCGGTCGCACCGCAGATGTTCGTGCCCTATGCGCAGCGGACCACCCGCGCCCTCAAGTTCGTCGTCCGCAGCGGCAGCGATCCGATCGGGCTCGCGCCCGCCGTCCGATCCGAGATTCGGCAGCTCGATCCCAACCTCGCGGTGACGGACTTCAAGGCCCTTGATCAACTCGTCGCCGGCTCCGTCGCGCGGCCGCGCTTCTACACGGCGCTGCTGGCCCTCTTCGCCGGTGTCGCGTTGGCGCTTGCCGCGACCGGGATCTTCGGAGTGATGAGTTACGCGGTCGCCCAGCGCTCGCGTGAGATCAGCATCCGCATGGCGCTCGGCGCGCGTGCCGGCCAGGTGCTGCAGATGATCGTCGGCCGCGCTGTCGGACTTGCCACTCTCGGCACCGTGATTGGGATTGCCGGGGCCCTGGTGCTGGGACGGCTCATTCGAACGCAGTTGTATGGAGTCGGCGTCCTCGACCCGCTCACCCTCGGCGTCGTCATCGTCGTACTGATCGGCAGTGCGGCGGCCGCGAGCTTCCTCCCGGCGCGGCGCGCTGCGGGGCTGGACCCCGCGAACGCGCTGCGCGACAGCTGATCTCTCGAGGACCTTCTATCGCGACCAGTTCAGCGGCGTCAGCGGCGGACCAGGCGATGCCTCGAACGCGGTAGCGCCAGGTGGGCAGGCGGGACGGCACGCCGCGAGCCAGCGGGCTGCGAAGTCGGGCGCGGCCTCGCGCTCAACGACCGCCCAAACACTGCCGCCGAAGCCGGCGCCGAAAGCGGATGCCCCGATTGCGCCAAGGCGACGCGCCACGGCGGCGAGCTCCACGGTCTCCGTCACCTGGTTGTGTAGCAGCAGTTCGGCGTCGTTCTGGGAATCTCGCGTCAGGTCAGCAAGCGCCACGGCATCGCCGGCGCTGAACGCTGCGATCGCGTCAGGCACCCGCCCGTCTTCACGGACGAAGTGAGTCAGGCGGCGGATGAGCGCGTCACGCGTCGCACCCGCGCCGACTGCGCGCTGAACGAGCCCGGCGAGGTGTGCCGGCGCCGCGGTGCCTGTCGACAGTGCTTCGCCGAGCGATGCGGCGGCTCTCTCGTGCGTGTTCCATATCTGCAGCAAGGCAGCCGCTTCGCGTGCCAGCGCGTTATAGGCGTCGCGGGTACCGCCACTCTTCTCAGCGTGAACGCCACTCGATGCGACGACGAAGCGCCACTCGGTGGGGACGGGCACCGTCGCGAGAAGACGCAGGGGGACGAACGCAAACGCGGTCAGCTGCGCCGGCGCTCCGCACAGGATCGCGGCGTGGTCCTCGCTGCCACCGTGGGTACCGACGCCGGAATCCCCCTCGAGGCTCCTGAACGTAGCGCCATTCTCGATGCAGGCGTAGTACGCCGCCTCGTCCATCGGTCCGGTGATATTGCGGCGCCACTCCTCGCGAGAGTCGATGCCGGCCATCCGCACCAGTGCAGCGGCGAGTCCAACCATCAAGGCACTCGAGCTGCTCATCCCGGCCGCTGCTGGAAGGTCGCTGGCGAAAACGATGTTGGCGCTGAGCAGCGCTCCGGGGAAATTGCGTTGCAGCCGCCGCACGACAGCCTCGACGTAGTGCGCCCACGCCGGTTGCTGGTCGCGGTCGCCGACGTCTGGAATCGCCTCGCCGCCGCGGCGTTCAGGCGGGTTACTGACCGCGATCTCTCCGGTGACGGCATCGGCGACCGTCACGCCAGGAAGGGATGCACGACCCGTGGCGGCCAGCAGCACAACTCCTCGCGGCAGCGCCGCAACCAGCGTCCGGCCGCCGGCGTAGTCGGTGTGCTTGCCGAACACCTCCAGCCGTCCAGGAATCCACCATGCGTGCTCGGGTGAGTTCCAGCCGAGTTGTGAGGCGAGGGCCTCGCACCGTTCGAACAGCTGCACCTTAGCAGCAGCGGCTTGGGGCGGAAGTCCGGCGCGCTCGAGCGCCGTAGCGATGACGTCGCGCTTCACAGCCGTATGGCCACGTTCTCGAGGCGGGAGGCGAGAACGGCAGCATCGGCGCGGTATGACAGATCGAGCACCGGCCCTGCTGCAGGGACGACCCGGAAGGCGACGCCACGCTGCACGGCGAGCGCGACGGCTTCCGGCAATTCCAATTCGCCTCGCGGCGAGAGCGGAACGGCGCGGCACGACTGGAAGATGCGCCCATCGAAACGCCAGCAGTTCATGCTGACCAGGGCGTCCGCTCCTGCCCGTGCGAAGACGTCGGCCGCCGGTTTCTCAATGATGCCGGTCAGATAGCCGCTGTCGTCCTTCTCGACCAAGGCGAACGAGGCCACGCGCCCGTCGGGGATGTTGCTGGACGTGATCAGGTCGCCGCGACGAAATCCTGGCAGTCCGGGTTCATGGAGCGCGGCCAGGTCTCGCAGGACGTCCGCGGGATACAGGTTGTCCCCGTTCATCACCAGGAAGGCTTCATGCTGAGTCCAGGCTTCAGCTGCCAGCATGGCGTCCGCAGTGCCGCGCGGCTCCGCTTGGACCACGAACTCGATCTCGAGCCGGGATGGCGGCGACACCTCCGCGTAGTGGTGCGCCAGCGCGTCGTGCGCGGGCGCGACCACCAGGCCGACGCGGCGGATGCCGGCGTCCGCGATCGAGTTGAGGACGTAGTCCAGAAAGGGACGGCCGGCGATCGGCATCATCACCTTGCTGCCGGCGTCGGCCGCCCGCTGCTGATCGGGGGTGAGATGTGCGCCCCCGTCGGCGGCCCGCATGCGAGTCCCGAGTCCTCGTGCGAGAACGAGGGCTTGCTCCGTGCTCATCGCCTCGTTATTGCTCCACGTATGAACTGGCCCAGAGC
>JACDDJ010000178.1 GCA_013817065.1 Acidobacteriota bacterium | reverse complement strand
GCTGAGACGTGAGAGCTGTTGAGATAAGCTGACGCCGTGAAATTCTCCTACGAGGAGTTCGATCTCTCCGCCGTTCGCACCTATCCGCTCGCGTCGCGGAAGAGCAAGGCCAACGCGGTGGATTTCGCCCGGGTACAGGCCGCGGGTAGCAGCGTCGCGGCGTTCGTTGATGGCCTTCCCGATATCCTCGCCGGCGCGGACTTCAAGTCGGTGGTGAACGCACTTCGCCGGGCTCGCGACTCCGGCGCCGGCCTGATCTGGGGCATCGGCGCGCACGTGATCAAGACCGGGCTCTCGCCGGTCCTGATCGACTTGATGGAGCGTGGTTACGTCTCTGCACTTGCCACCAACGGTGCGGGCATCATTCACGACTTCGAACTGGCACTTTCAGGATCCACCTCCGAGGACGTCGAGGAGGCGCTGGGTCCCGGTCGTTTCGGAATGGCGGAAGAGACCGGCACACAGCTGAACGCCGTCATCGCTGAAGGCGTGAGCCGTGGGATGGGGCTCGGCCAGTCGGTGGCGGCGCACCTCGCGAAGACCAACCCGCCGCATGCGGGAGTGAGCCTGCTGGCGGCCGCCGCCCGCCTCGGGATCCCGGTGACGGTTCATGTCGCCATCGGCACCGACATCATCCACATGCACCCTGCCGCCAGCGGCGCGGCGATCGGAGAAGGCAGCCTTCGCGACTTCCGCTACTTCGTCGCGAACGTCGCGCGCCTGCAGGGCGGCGTTTATCTGAACTGCGGATCAGCGGTGGTCCTGCCCGAGGTGTTCCTGAAGGCGGTCGCGCTGGCGCGCAACACCGGAGCGTCGCTGGACGGCCTGACGACGGTGAATATTGATTTCATCAGGATGTATCGTCCGCACACCAATGTGGTGACTCGGCCCGTGGCCGGTATCGGCAAGGGTTATTCGCTCGTCGGCCACCACGAAATTCTGATTCCTTTGCTGGCGGCCGCTCTCTGAACGCCCGCAAGACCTCCGTCAACTTCCAACTTCCAAATCCCAATCCTCCAAGAACTCCCAGGATTGGCAGTTGGAGGTTGGGAGTTGCTATAATCCTCAGTTCCTGCCGGTGTAGCTCAGTTGGTTAGAGCACGCGGCTCATATCCGCGTTGTCCGGGGTTCAAGTCCCTGCACCGGCACCATCTTTACCTTCGCCTCGGCATGTGAGTTTCGAATTGTGAGTTGACGCCGTCAGCTCATAGTTCGAGGCCACGGTTGTGATGAGTCTCACCGACTCCGTTCTGCGGACCATCCGGCGTTACGACATGCTTCCCGCCGGCGGACGCGTAGCTGTTGCTCTGTCCGGAGGACCCGATTCGGTCGCGCTGCTGCATCTGCTGCGCGCACTCGAGACGCGCGGCGAGCTAGTCGTCGCCGGGACTGCACACTTCAATCACCAGTTGCGCGGCGCCGCGTCGGATGAGGACGAGGCGTTCTGTCGCGCGCTCGCTTCGGAGTTGGGTGTACCGCTCGAGGTCGGGTCCGGCGATGTGCGCACATTGGCCCGTGCGGAGAAGCGCTCCATTGAGGACGCGGCTCGCAGGATGCGTTACGAATTCCTGTCTCACGCGGCGCACACGTTGAGAGCGGATGCTGTCGCGATCGGCCATAGCCGTGACGATCAGGCCGAGACGTTCCTTCTTCGCCTCCTTCGCGGGTCGGGCACCCGCGGTCTCGGCTCGATCCGGCCCAAGGCGGGTATCGTCATCCGCCCGTTGCTCGAGATCAACCGGGCCGAGCTCCGACAATTTGCGGCAGCCGAGGGTCTTACATTTCGGGAGGACGCGACCAACACCGATGTCGCCATCCCACGAAATCGTATTCGGCATGAGCTGTTGCCCTACCTCGAGCGGGAGTTCACAGCGGGTATCGTCGAGGTGCTCGCCCGCGAGGCGGCCCTGGCGCAGGACGACGAAGACAAACTGGAGGCGGAGGCAGTCGAAAAGGCGGCGTCCACCGTCTTATCTACTACCGCCTCAGTGAGGATCGATGCACGCGAGATCGGGTCGCTGCATCCGGCTCTGGCCTCCAGGGTGGCGCGTCGCGCCCTGCAGCAGATGGCAGGCGAGCGGTTCGTCGGGTTCGAGCATGTTCACCGCTTTCTGGCCTTCGTCCGGGCCGGCGCGGCGGGGCAGGCGATGAGCCTCCCGGGCCAGCAGGCCGTGCACCACGGCTCAACGGTTCTGCTGGGATCTGAACCAGACCGGGGCCGGACGGTGTCTAACCTTCGACGGCTCTCCCTTCCCGTACCGGGTGAAGTGGTGCTTGAAAGGCCCGGGATCGCGGTATCGGCCCGGTGGACAGACGGCATGCCGGCAAGCGGGTCCGGCGAGTCCGTGCTGATCAAAGGCGTGACAGGCGCGCTTGCGGTGAGGTTCCGGTCGCCAGGGGACCGGTTCGATCCGCCGGGACTGGGCGGACGTAGTAAGAAACTGCAGGATTACCTGGTGGACAGGAAAGTGGCCCGGGCGGATCGTGATGTTCTGCCGCTCGTTGTTGACGATACGGATCGCATCGTTTGGGTCGTCGGGCATGGAGTTGCCGAGGGGGTTCGCGCCCCGGAGGCCTCACCCGGCGTGATACTCTTGAAAGTAAGGCGTTTAGGAGGCGAAGTTTGAACTCGACCCTCAAGAGCTTGTTGTTCTGGGTGCTGCTCGTCGTGCTGGGGCTGCTGATCTGGAACTTTTCATCTACATGGGCCGGCGGCAGCGAAACGAAGATCGCGTTCACCGAGTTCCTCCAGCGTGTCAACGACAAGCAGGTCGCCTCCGTCAAGATCACGGGTAACGACATTGTCGGTGAAATGTCTGGTGGTAAGGGCGACGGGGCGAAGTTCCGTACCTACGCGCCTGAAGGCCACTACACCGGGCTGGCGAACGAGCTGCGCGCCAATGGTGTGATCATCGAGGCGGACCGCGAAGCGGTTAGTCCCTGGGCCACCTTGCTCTATTCCTGGGCTCCCATCCTGTTGATGATCGGTTTCTGGATCTTCATCATGCGGCAGATGCAGAGCGGCGGGAACAAGGCCCTGTCGTTCGGCAAGAGCCGCGCAAAGCTCTCATCCAGCTCACAGAAGAAGGTCACCTTCAAGGACGTTTCCGGCGTCGATGAAGCCAAGGAAGAACTCCAGGAGATCATCGAGTTTCTGAAGGAACCGCAGAAGTTCCAGAAGCTCGGTGGCCGCATTCCCAAGGGGGTTCTCCTGATGGGTGCTCCGGGCACCGGCAAGACCCTGCTCGCCCGCGCAGTTGCCGGCGAAGCGAACGTTCCGTTCTTCTCGATCTCGGGTTCGGACTTCGTTGAGATGTTCGTCGGCGTCGGCGCCTCGCGCGTTCGCGACCTGTTCGAACAGGGCAAGAAGAACGCACCCTGCATCGTGTTCATCGACGAGATCGACGCCGTCGGCCGTCATCGTGGCGCCGGCCTCGGCGGCGGTCACGACGAGCGTGAGCAGACGCTCAACCAGCTGCTCGTCGAGATGGACGGCTTCGAATCGAACGAAGGCGTCATCCTCGTTGCCGCGACCAACCGTCCCGATGTCCTTGATCCGGCGCTGCTTCGCCCGGGCCGATTCGATCGCCGTATCGTCGTCAACCGTCCTGACGTGAAGGGTCGCGAGGGCATCCTCGCCGTCCACACCAAGAAGATCCCGCTCGGCGACGACGTGAACATCCACGTGCTCGCTCGGGGCACTTCGGGCTTCTCCGGTGCGGATATCGCCAACCTGGTGAACGAGGCGGCGCTCAACGCCGCGCGTTACAACCAGAAGGTCGTTCGGCAGCAGGACTTCGAGTTCGCGAAGGACAAGGTCCTGATGGGCTCCGAACGCCGTTCGATGATCATCAACGACGAAGAGAAGAAGGTGACCGCCGTCCACGAGGCTGGCCACGCGCTTCTCGCCGTCCTGCTGCCGCACGCCGACCCGGTCCACAAGGTGACGATCATCCCGCGCGGGATGGCTCTCGGCTTGACGACGATGCTGCCGCTCGAGGACAAGCACAACTACTCGCGTGACTATCTGAACGACCAGATCGCGATCCTGCTCGGCGGCCGTTTGGCCGAAGAGATCACGATGAACGGCGCGATGACGACCGGCGCCGGCAACGACCTCGAGCGCTCCACCGAGATGGCGCGCAAGATGGTCTGCGAGTGGGGCATGAGCGAGGCGATGGGGCCGCTGACCTTCGGCAAGAAGGAAGAGCAGATCTTCCTCGGCCGCGAGATCGCGCAGCACCAGGATTACAGCGAGCAGACGGCCGTCAACATCGACATTGAGATTCACCGGATCGTGTCGGACAACTACGACAAGGCCAAGGCGCTCCTGATCGACCGCAAGAACACGCTGCTGCAGATTGCCGACGCGCTGCTCACGCGTGAGGTGCTCGACGCAGAAGAGGTTCGCCGCATCGCCGCGGGTGAGCCGCTCGAAGAGTTCGTGCCGCCGATGGCCCGCCCGATGGCGGATGGCTCCAAGCGTCCGGCGAAGGACCGCCCCTCGATGGTGGCGCCGATGCCGCCGATGAACAAACCGCTCACGCAGGAGTAGTTAGCACTCGTACGGGACACCCCGTTCGTTCGAAGGCCACGGAGATACACTCTTCGTGGCCTTTTTCTTTTCACCCATGACACCTCGCGCCTCATATCGCCTGCCCCTCCCAGGCGGCCGCGTTCTCGATCTCGGCGAGCGCACGCTCGTCATGGCGATCCTGAACATCACCCCTGATTCGTTCTCCGACGGCGGCACGCACCTGGACGTCGATCGAGCCGTCGCGGCCGGGTTACGGATGGTGGCCGAGGGCGCCGACATCCTCGACATCGGCGGCGAGTCGACCCGGCCCGGTGCGGAGTCGGTAGGGGCGGACGAGGAGTTGCGGCGGGTGCTTCCGGTGGTCGAGAAGCTCGCATTTCTGACGTCCGCGGTGATCTCGATCGACACCTACAAGGCTGTTGTCGGACGCGAGGCGGTGGCGCGCGGTGCCACGATGATCAACGACATCAGTGGCCTTCTCTACGACCCGGGTCTCGCGACTGTCGCGGCAGAAACCGGCGCCGCATTGATCCTGATGCACACGCGCGGGCGATCCCACGAGATGTACGAGCTTGCCGTCTATGACGACGTGGTGACGGAGGTGCGTGCGGAACTCGAGAGCGCAGTGACACGCGCGAGGTCCGCCGGAGTGCCGCGCGACAGAATCATCCTGGATCCGGGCTTCGGCTTCGCCAAGCGCCCCGCCCACAGCTATGCACTGCTGGCCCGTCTGCCGGAGCTTGCGGTGATGCGGCTGCCGGTGCTGTCGGGGCCTTCACGAAAATCGTTCCTGAAGGAGCCGCTCGGCGACAGGCTGCCCGGTGAGCGTGAGTGGGGTACCGCGGCCGCCGTCACCGCCTCCGTCCTCGGCGGCGCCCACATCGTCCGTGTCCACCATGTCCCGGCCATGGTGGACGTCGTTCGCGTCGCCGATCGGATCCGCACTGCCGCGGAAGGCCCCGGTTGACGGCGGCGCAAGGAGTAGATACACTCCTGATCAGGAGGCAGCGAAATGAAGGCCCTGCGATACCCCGCGACCCGCTACCGCGCCGAAGCGCCGCCGGACCTCGGCGCCCGCACAGCACGTGAGCGCCTGTCGGAGCCGGCGCTGAAGGCGTTCTTCAACATCATGGTGAAGTGGAAGGTGCGCGACGAGGACGCCAGGGTCCTGCTCGGGGATGTCAGCAACGGGCCGTTCTACGAGATGAAGCGGAATCCGGACCGCGTCCTTGAACGCGACCGTCTCACCCGTGTGTCTTACCTGATCGGAATATTCAAGGCGCTCCGGATCCTGCACTCCGAGCCCCTCGCCAGCGAGTGGGTGCATCTGCCAAACAACAACCCGATCTTCGGTGGCCAGGCGCCGCTGGCCCACATGATGCGAGGCGGCCTGCCGGCGCTCCAGACAGTGCGGCGGCTGCTGGACGCACGTCGCGCCGGATGACCAGGCTTCCTCCCATCTCCCTCGTCCGGCAGTTCGACACCCACCGGCTCGTGCCCTCTCGCCACCTGGCCAACGGCGACAGCGTCCTCGTGGCGATTGCGGATGACGACGAACACCTGCAGGCAATCTTCGAGCTGGATCTCGCGACCAATGACCGTCTCAACGCGCAGCAGCAGCAACTCGCCGGCATCGGGCTCGAAGAACTGGTGTTCGGCATTCCGCACGCGCACGTCGTGAACGCTGCCTTCTGTCACGCGCACCCACTCGGCAGCCGGTTCAGCGGACCCGACCGAGGCGCGTGGTACGCGGGGTTTGAGCTCGAAACGTCACAGGCTGAAGTGGCCTTCCACAAGTCCGTCCATCTTGCCGAGATCGGACGGTTCGATGATTCCGTCACGTACGACGACTTTCTCGCCGATTTCACGGCAAGCTTCCATGACATCCGCCACGCTCGAGGCTTCAAGAATTGCCTCGGTTCGGACAGCTACGTCGCCTCGCAGAAGCTCGCCGAATCGCTTCTGCAGGCAGGCTCGCTCGGGGTCGTCTACCCGAGCGTGCGACGCGACGGCGGCACCTGCATGGCCTGTTTTCGACCTGCCCTCGTGGCCAACGTCAGGCGGGACCGAACCTACCGCTTCACCTGGGACGGCCACACGCAACCGTCGATCTCAAAGGTGCGCGTCACGGGAGCCTGATTCCTTCCTTTGATCGGGCCGGCAGCGCTGCGCGCGCGTAGATCGGAGAACGAGACGAGACGTCGCGGCGCCGAAGTTGCAAACGGACTCTTCAGCATTTCACCCAGTACGCCCGATTCACCGTCGTTGAAAAGGCAGGTTTCACATGGTTCATGTTGCATTGCTTGCTCGGCTCGAAGCCAAACCCGGCAAGGAGGGCGAAGTCGAAGCCCTGTTGAAGGGAGCGCTCCCGCTCGCCAACGCCGAGGCGGCGACGACGGTCTGGTTCGCGTTGAAGCTGGGTCCCACGACCTTCGGCATCTTCGACGCGTTTGCCGACGACGCCGGACGACAGGCGCATCTGTCCGGGCAGATCGCCGCCGCGTTGATGGCGAAGGCTCCGGAGCTTCTCTCCCAGCCGCCGACGATCGAGCAGGTGGACGTGCTGGCGGCGAAGCTGTAGACGATGCCTCATGGGTACGCCTGGTCTTAGCTATAGTTATGCTCGATGCGGCCCGGGACTCGGTTCGGCGCGTATGAAATCGTCGGACCGCTGGGTTCGGGAGGTATGGGGGAGGTGTTCCGTGCCCGCGACACCCGTCTCCACCGCGAAGTGGCGCTCAAGCTGCTCCCCGGGGCGTACGCCGCGGACCCCGACCGTCTTCGCCGATTCGAACAGGAGGCGCTCGCGACCTCGGCGCTGAATCATCCGAACATCCTCACGATCTACGATGTTGGCACGGAGGCGGGTGCGCCCTATCTCGTCGCCGAGCTGCTCGAGGGCTCCGAGTTGCGCGCGCACCTCGATGCCCCATTGCCTCCACGGGTCGCGGCCGACTATGCGCGGCAGGTTGCGCAGGGTCTGGCTTCCGCGCACGCCAAAGGCATCATCCATCGCGACCTGAAGCCTGAGAACCTCTTCGTGACGAGTGACGGCCGCGTAAAGATCCTCGATTTCGGGCTCGCGAAACTGAGGATCGAGTCGTCCGCATCGGGGAGCGACGCGGCGACGCTGCTGCGCGGTACCGAGCCGGGAGTGGTGCTCGGCACGGTCGGTTACATGGCGCCCGAACAGGTGCGCGGGCTCGCCGCCGATACGCGGTCCGACATCTTCAGCTTCGGCGCGATCCTCTACGAGATGCTCTCGGGGACGCGCGCCTTCCGTGCCGACACGGCCGCGGAGACGATGACGGCGATTCTCAAACACGATCCGCCGGAGCTTGTCGACACCGGGTTGAGGATCAACTCCGCGCTCGAGCGGATCGTCAGGCGCTGTCTCGAAAAATCACCGGACCGTCGCTTTCACTCGGCGCACGATCTCGCGTTCGCGCTCGAGACCGTTTCGAGTCCGTCTGCGCCGCGCGTCGACAGTGCCGCTGTCCCGGCGCTCGACACTAGAC
>JACDDJ010000177.1:2946-8055 GCA_013817065.1 Acidobacteriota bacterium | reverse complement strand
GATGGGAGGCTTTCGCTGGACGATCGCAGGTGGACTGCTTGCGATATACGTGCGCGCCTCGGGCGAGTCATTGCCGCCGCCGTCACGGTGGGGCAGCATCGCGCTCCTGGGCTTCCTGCTCCTCGGCCTCGGTAACGGGGGCGTCGTCTTCGCCGAGCAGTGGGTGCCGAGCGGGCTGGCGGCAGTCCTGGTTGCGACCTCACCGTTCTGGATGGCCGGCGTCGAGGCTACGTTGCCCGACGGCGAGCGCCTGCGCACCAATACGCTGATCGGCCTGGTGATCGGTTTCGCTGGAATTCTCGTGCTGCTATGGCCGGACCTGACGCTGGACCGCGGCGCGGATCGCAACTTCCTCGCCGGCGTGATCGCACTGCAGATCGCCTCGTTCGGGTGGGCGCTCGGATCGTCCTACTCGAAGCGGCGTGGCCGCGCGGACCACATCCTCGGAACGACCGCGCTCCAGATGCTGGCCGGTGGATTCATCATGATGGCGGCCGGCACAATAAGAAATGAGTGGTCGCAGCTGTTCTTCACGCCACGGACGCTCGCCTCGCTCGCGTACCTCTCCACCCTCGGCGCGATCGGAGGCTTCGTCGCATACTCGTACGCTCTGCGGCACCTGTCGGTGTCGTTCGTATCGCTGTACGCGTACGTGAACCCGGTGATCGCCGTGACGCTGGGCGTCGTGTTCCTTGATGAACCGTTCAACGCACGGATGGCCAGCGCTGCCGCCCTCGTATTCGCAGGCGTCGCGGTAGTCCGCTGGAAGCGGCAGGAAGCGCCGCCGCAATCAGCGCCGGTGGCGCCGCTCCCGGCAGTCGACCGGGAGCGGACGGCACAAAGCTAAACCTTGCGTCCGCTCAGCAACCGCACCAGGAACAGCACGATCGCGATAACGAGCAGGACGTAGATGAAGTTGCCCATCGTGTAGCCGCTGACCATACCAAGTAGCCACAGGACGATGAGGATGATCGCGATTGTTTCGAGCATGTCAATTCTCCTTTTGCGCGGAAAGACCCGCGCCGGTTGTCTGTCGAGTTGGAAGACAGCAACGGCTGTGCCACGGTAGAGTTGAAGCTCGAGAAGAGGCTAGGCTGGCCTTTTATCTAGGGATTTAGCTGATCGAAGGGACGAATGTGCGAGCCTGGTCGCGCCAGGCAAGGCGGCTGATCGCTACACACGATGGGCATGGCGCTACCTGTGCAGCGGCGGGAGGGTGTCCGGGGATGTCCTCAGGCGGTCGGAGCACCCTCATTCCGGGGACCCAGCGCGAAGGTCATCGTTCCCTCGACGACAACCTTGCCGTCGACGCGGGCGATGCCGCGCAGAAGACCCATGCGGCTTCGCAGCCGTCGAACGAGCGCTTCGATGACGACCTGATCGCCGGGGTGCACGGGACGCCGATAGCGGACTTTTTCGATGCCCATGAAATAAATCAGCTTCTCGCGGTTCTCGGGCTTGGCGAGGATCATGATCGCACCGACCTGGGCGACTGCCTCGGTCAGGATGGTCGGAGGCAGCACCGGGAGCTCGCCGTCGCGGTGCGCCAGATACCGCTCGTTCAGGCTGACGTTCTTGATGCCGACGATCCGCTTGTCCGGTTCGAACTCGATGATCCGGTCGACGAGCAGAAACGGGTAGCGGTGCGGCAGAATCCGCTCAATCGCGGTGTAGTCGAGCGGTAGTGAGATCTCCATCAGAAGGTTTGTAAGTATAATTCGTACTCCCGCCGTGAGCCAGCTACCATCAGCAGATCAAGCGCCCGTTTCGGGTACCCCGGTCGCGTCAGAACACGACGTCGTCACCACCCTTTTCGATCTGGGCCGGCAGGTCACCGGCGTTCTGGACCTCGAGGAACTGCTCAAACAGATCCCTCGGCTGATCAAGCGGCTCATCTCCTTCGAAGCCTTCGCCGTTTACCTGCTCGACGAACGTCGCGGCGAGCTCAAGGTCGCCTATTCGGTGGGCTATCCCGAGGGCCAGACGCCCCGCCGGTTGAAGTTCGGCCAGGGCCTGGTCGGCGCCGCCGTCGAAAGCGAACAACCGCTGCTCGTGAACAACCTCGATGCGGATGTGCGCTACGTGGAATACGTGCCCGGCATGCACTCGGAGATCGTCGTGCCGCTGTTGCACAAGTCGAGACCGATTGGCGCGCTGAACATTCTCAGCCGGAGCTATAACGCCTTTGCTGCGAGTGACGTGTCGATCGTCCGGCAGTTCGGCGCGCACGTCGCCATTGCACTCGTGAACGCCCGCTTGTACGAGCGCAGCCGGCTCGACGCCGACGCGTTTGAAACGCTGGCCGAGATCGGGCGGGACGTCGGGTCGATCCTTGACGTCAACGAACTCCTCACCCGCATCGCGCAACTTACCAAGCGGCTGATTGAATACCGCACGTTCGGCTTGTTCCTCCTGAACGCGGACAACGAGCTGGAGATCAAGGTCGCGGTGAAATACGGCGAACAAGTCGAGATCCCGAGAATCGGGCTCGGCGAAGGGCTCGTCGGCTACGCCGCGCTGCACAAGGAAGCCGTTCTCGTACGCGACGTCTCGCAGGATCCGCGCTACATCAAGGTCGTAGACGACGTGTGCTCGGAGCTGGCGCTGCCGCTGATGTTGAAGGATCGCTGCATCGGCGTGATCGATCTCGAGAGCCCGGTGGTCGACGCGTTCTCGAAGCGAGACGTCGAGATCCTCACGCTGCTTGCCGGTCAGGCGGCGGTCGCGATCGAGAACGCCAATCTTTACGAGGAACTGCGCGCCAACCAGGAACGTCTCGAGAAAGAAGTGCGTTTCGCCCAGCGCGTGCAGATGGCGCTGCTGCCGGCGGGTCCGCCGAAGCGCCTGAAAGGCGTGGACGTCGCCGCGGCATTCTCACCGGCCCGGGAACTGGGTGGCGACTTCCACGACTATCTGTCGCCGGAGTCCAACACGCTGGTGGTGACACTGGGCGACGTCTCGGGCAAAGGCGTTCCGGCCGCACTGTACAGCGCGTTTGCCGCCGAACTCGTCCGCGGCCGTACGTTCCGCCGCCGCTACCTGCCTGATCGTTCGAGTCCCGCCGGCATCCTCTCCTCGGTGAATACGATCCTGCATCAGCGGCAGCTCGAGGAGTACTACTGCACGCTCGCGTATGCGGTGTTCGATTTGAAGCGCCGGATTCTCACCATGGCGAATTCCGGTCTGCCGTATCCGATCCGCTGGTCCGAAGGCGTGTGCGCGCCGATCGAATTGCCCGGCGTGCCGCTCGGCTCCTTCCAGGGCACCACCTACGACGAGGTCACCCTGGCGCTGCATCCCGGGGACGTGTTCGTGTTTTCTTCGGACGGTGTCTCGGAAGCGATGAATGACGCCGGCGAAGAGTTCACGTCCGAGCGGGTCATCGACGTGGTGAACAGGTCCGTGCACCTGCCGGCGGCGAGGATCGTGGAAGCACTCGTCGCGGCGGTCGAAGAATGGCGGGCTGGTGCGCCACCGAACGACGACATGACCGCCGTGGTGCTGAAGATCACCTCATGATCGCGCTGCTGCTGTTCGCGCTACTGGCGGGTGCGGCGCAGCCGCCTACTAACGCGCAGCCCGACACTGCGAAACGCGCGGAACTGAGAACGAAGACGCGCGCCCAGCTCGAGACGATCGCCGCCGGACTCGATGGTGTCATGGGCTTCGTCATCGTCGACCTCGTGTCCGGCGAGCAAATGGAGCGCCTACCAGACGAAGTCTTTCCGCTCGCGTCTACCGTCAAGCTGGCGATTCTCTACGAGCTGTTCAAGCAGGCTGAAGCAGGGCAGCTGAACCTCGACGAAGTTCGCGCGCTGGACACGCGGCACGTCGTTGGCGGTTCTGGTGTGCTGCTGGAACTCACGGCGCCGGCGATGTCGCTGCGCGACTACGCGACGCTGATGGTGGTTGTCAGTGACAACACCGCGACGAACCTGCTGATCGACACGCTGGGTATGGCGAACGTCACGCGCCGAATGAGCGAGCTCGGGTTAAAGAGCCTGCAGCTGCGACGCAAGATGATCGACCTGGCGGCGGCGGAGCGCGGCGATGAGAACGTTGGGACGGCGAACGACCTGGCGCGCCTGCTGACCAGGATCTACCGGAGCGAGGGGCTGACCAGGGCGAGCAGTGATGCAATCATCGCGATCCTGCGGAAGCCGAAGCCCAGTGCAATGCGGGATGGTGTGCCGGGTGCGGTGCCGGTCGCCAACAAGACAGGCACTCTGGACGGCGTCGAGGCGGACGCAGGAATCGTGTACCTCGCCGGCCGTCCGTATGTGTTCGTTGCGCTGACGACGTTCGTCAGAAGCAACGGTGACGGGGCGAACGCGATACGTGCGGCGTCCAAGACGACCTTCGCATACTTCGACAGACTGGCCAAGAGCTCGGACTACGGCCGCCGAATCAAATAGAGCACGGACGACAGTAAATGAACAGCGGCGGGAGCCGTGTATTCCGTGTGCTAGCGGCCCTTGAAATCCAGGTCCGACTCGCGCAGGTGCAGGCCGACTGACTGGCCGCCGAATGATGCGACCTCGCTGACCCTGCCCCTCACACGCACGCGCGCGCCCTTCGTTGGCGTCCGGCCGTTCTGCGACAGCACGGTCACCTCTCCCGTCCCGTCGTCCACCTTGTAGAACTTGTACGGAACGAGCGGCATGCCCCAGGAGCTCGTGACGACGCCCTCGACCGAGACAGTCTTGTCGTAGTAGCGGCCCGGGTTGTATTTGAGGTCCGCAACCTGGGCTCTACGGACGGCGAGCGCGCAACCGGAGAGCGTGGCGACGAGCACCGCGACGGTGAAGGTTCGACCGAGATAGTTCTGCATAGGTTCCCCCAGCCATCCGGCCCGGGCGTGCGGCCAGAGACACGAATGGCCGCGCGATGTCAGACAAACTTGCGACGGGAAGCGGCGATGCCAGCGCCTGCCTGAGTTAACGCACCCCGTTTGACTCGCGCGACCGACAGGGACTACATCAATTCGCGTACCTGGCGATTCCTTAAGAAAATCCCGCGATCAGGGTGTGGACCAGGGTCCGTGCGTCCGCGACGGGTGACGCACGTGACCTCGCGGCGGGACGCCTGCGGCGTCGATCAGCATCATCA
>JACDDJ010000177.1:0-2936 GCA_013817065.1 Acidobacteriota bacterium | reverse complement strand
ATCTTGGACCTCAGCGGATGGGAGCGGCCAGATTGTCCCATTCGCTGCGATCAACGTTTTTCAGGAGGGGTCCGTCTCATCGTACGAAGGCACAGCAAACATTGACGAATTTTGGAGGATTTTCTCTATGACGCTTTTGAAGACCGCAGCTCTCTCGGCAGCCCTGTTCGGCGCGGCGGGCGCGGGCGCGGGCGCCGCGATGGCCCCGGCCTTTGGCCAGAACACCACCGTCCGCTCCATTGCGCCGACGGCGCCGTTCCCCATGATCAGCGGCGGCGGACGGATCGGTATCACGGTCTCGGACGTGGAGCCTGGCAGCGGCAAGGCGGCAGCCGGGGTGATCGTGGACGGAGTCGAGGAGGAGTCTCCCGCCGCGAAGGCCGGGCTGAAGAAGGGTGACGTGGTGGTGGAGTTTGACGGCGAGCGCGTCCGCAGCGTGCGTCAGTTCACCAGGCTCGTGAGCGAGACACCACCGGGTCGGCAGGTGGCCGCGCTGGTGCTGCGCGACGGCCAGCGCGTCTCCGTGAATGTGGCGACGCATGAATCGAGCGTGCGGGGGTTCGATGACTCGGCGTGGCAGGCGTTCGACAACCTTCGTGACTTCAGCGTCACGGTGCCGCCGATCCCGGCGCGTCCGGCCAGGCCAGTCCCCACGCCACGTGCGCCGCGCGCGGCGCCTCCGGCGTCACTGCCGCCGAATTTCGAAAGCTTCAGCTTCTTCCGCGGCAACCAGCTTGGTGTCTCGGTGAGCGGTCTCTCCGATCAACTGGCCGAATACTTCGGCGCCAAGAACGGCGTGCTGGTCAACGGCGTCACCGAGGATTCAGCCGCCGCCAGGGCGGGCGTGAAAGCAGGAGACGTTATCGTGTCGGTGAATGGGTCGTCAGTCGAGAACACCGGCGATATCAGTCGACACATGCAGAAGCTCCAACCCGGTGACGAGTTCACCGTGCAGGTGCTGCGGGAAAAGAAGTCGGTGACGCTGAAAGGCAAGGTCGAGACGCCCGCGTCGCGGCGGCGGACGGCACGGACCATTCTCTAAGGACGGGGTGCTATCGGGGTGCTATCGGGGTGCTGCTAGGTGCTGCTAGGTGCTACACGGTACCTTCAAGCACCAGCACTTTGACGCACCCAGCACCCCGAAGCACCCTAAAGTCAGCGTGCCGCCGTGCTCCGATCGTCCGCGGCTTCACTCGACGGTGGTCCGAGTAGTGCGGCCAATTGCGCGGCGAGGATCGACGCCGCGGCGAGCCGCGCTGGATTCTCGGCGTCGCGCCGAACTTCCGCGGCCATCACCCCGCGACAACCTGCCGCGGCCAGTAGCGGCGCCGCGATGGCGCCGTTCGAGCTGGCACTGGCGCTCACGGTCTGGAGCAGTCCTGTCCTGAACGCCGCGGCGGTCGCATTCTGACCGACCACGGGCAACGTCCCCATTCTCGACACGACGCTGGCCGGATACCCGTGCGTGGCGATCGGCACGAGTGCCGCGCCGCCCTGATCCGCGATCCAGAGAACGAGGCCGGAAGCGTCCAACGCCACGGCGGCGCGTTCGAGAATCCCCGGTAACAGGCTCGTGTCAGAAAGGCGCGCCAGGTCCGTGCAGACTGCCGCGAGTCCCTGGAGTTCGACGGATGGCGGCGCCGGAGCTGGCGGTGGACCTGATCGCGGCTGAGGGGTCGAGGCCGCCGACGAACCGGGCGCAGTCACCTTCCGACGCTGGACGTCACGGGGGTCCCTATTCGCTGCCGGGCGCCGTTGTGGAGGCCCGACCTCTTCCCGGAGCCGAAGTGTGTCGGCACCGAAGGCCGGTTCCTGCACCGGCGCCGCTGGTGTCTCCGCGGCAGCCGGCGTCAGCAGGAGCAACGTGAGCATCGCAAAGGCGGCCGCACCTGCGATCGCCATCGCCTGCCGGCGCATCCCCTCGGCCTCCGCCGCGCGACTTGATTCTGTGAGAGCGGAGCCAGCCTTCTCGAGCGCGGCTGTGATCCCGGTCGCGGCCTCGAGGCCGGCAGAGAAGATCACGTCGGACGCCAGTAACTTCTGTCCACCAGAGACGTAGCTTCGCGCCCGGCGGTCCGCCTGCTCGAACTCGTCGATCGCCGCCGCCGCTTCGTCCAGCGGGGCGAGCGCAGCGGGAGAGATCGCCGCCGATCGCAACGCGGTGGTTGCCGCCCGTAGTGATTCGACCAGCTCACTGACCTTGCCGAACCAGAAGGCCTCGTTCTGTCCGGCAGCGACGTAGGCTTGCTGCGTGGATCGAAGTTCGTAGGCGTCGCGGAGTGCGGCGATCCGGGTCTGATCGAAGGTTGCGGCGACCTCGTGATCGGCGCGCGAACTGAGGTGGATGGTCCAGGAGAAGTACGCGGCAGTTCCGATCGCGGCAATGGTGAGAAGCATCAGTGTGATACGCACCGCGCGGCTTCTCATGAGTGGTCCCTCACCGGGGGTTACTATAGCAGTTCCACATCGTGGTCCACGTCATCATCAATCCGGTTTCGGGCGCGGGTGCGGACCCGAACGCGGCATCACGGCGGGCATCGATGATTCGCGCCGCGGCTGCACAGCGCGGCATCGAGGCGACGATTGCGTTTACCGAGCGACCGGGTCACGCACGCGAGCTCGGCGAGGCCGCAGTCGCCGCCCGCGCTTCCGGCGTCATCGTCTGGGGCGGCGACGGGACGTTCAATGAGGCCGCCGGCGCGCTCCTGAACTCTTCGATCCCGGTCGGACTGGTGCCGGCGGGATCGGGGAACGGCCTCGCCGGCGCGCTGGGAGTGCCGCGCGATCCCGCGCGTGCGATCGCGCTGGCTATGGACGGCGTCCCGGTCGCGATCGACGCCGGACGCATGGCCGGACGCTACTTCTTCAACATCGCCGGGGTCGGTTTCGACGCGCGTGTCGCCGCACTCTTCAATGCCCGCGGTGCAGGTGCACGC
>JACDDJ010000797.1 GCA_013817065.1 Acidobacteriota bacterium | reverse complement strand
ACCGTCACCAGCGTCAGGCGCGTCGCCACGGACGGACGGCACGAGCTGCGGTTGGACTGCCGGGCGTGCTCGAGGCAGCGGCTACCCGCGCGGCTGGTGACGACACAACAGACCGTGCAGAGCTTCACAGCCTATCCAGTCCGTCGTTGGGCGGGTAGTCGATGCAGCATCTGAACGCCCGATAAGGACCCTCGGCGCCATATTCGAGCAGCTCCTCAAGGAAGCGGTCAATAGGCCCGTCGAAGTAGACTTCGCAGACTAGGTATGGGGCCGATTCCTCTCAGGAACCACGACGAGGCTGGCGAAGTGCAGCCGTCAGCGAACCCGATATACGGATTACCCTCAAGGCGTCAACGACCTGCGTCGTCCTCAAGCCAGACGCGTCGTTCGATCACTGTGGACAGGAGCGGGCCATCAGCCAGCGCATCGTCGATGCGGCGGATCGTGAAGTCCGACATCGGGCGCGGGAGCGCCGATCGCTCGAACCACCCGAACTGCGTGATCTCGTCTGAGTCCATGCCGGTCTACCGCAAGCTCGTGCGCGACCGGATCCCGGAACTGATTGACCGCAAGGGCGGAGAGGCGCACACTCGCCGGCTTTCGGATGAGGAGTTCGCGACCGCCCTGGCGCGCAAGCTGGTCGAGGAGGCCGAGGAGTTCATCGCCACTCCAACGGCGGAGGAGCTCGCGGACGTGCTCGAGGTTGTTCGTGCGCTCGCCACAGCCACCGGACTGTCGCTGGAGGAGGTGGACGCCATCGTCGGGGGAAGGCAGCCGATCGCGGGACCTTTGAGAGATCGTGTCGTCGCACCGTGTGACTGGCGTGGAACGAGCGATGAGTCGCATGCACGTGGTGCAGCCTGAGAGTACCGCCTCACCCTGCGTCGTCGGTGGCTCTCCGCAAGCCGGCAATCGCCTCCTGCTTGAGCTTCTGCAGCCCGTCCCGATGGGCGTACAGAGCTAGGGTCGCAGAGTAGAAGAGCGCGGAGAGTCGGGCTCGGAGCGTCCATTCGTTCGGTACCGGCCCGTATGCTTCGAGGAACGCAGCGCGTGCCATGCCGGAGAATCCGCTCCAGCCAATTTGCAGATCGATCGAAGGGTGCGCCAGCGAGATATCGCCCCAGTCGATGACGCCTGCGGCGTCGCCCGCCTCGTCGACCAGCAGGTGCCGAACGTGAAGGTCGCCATGGACCAGCACCGTCTCCGATAGCATCGGGAGGGCGGCGGCTCGGGTCACCAATTCGGTCGCCTGAGGCGGCACATTCCAAAGGCCTGCGCTGGCGACGGCATTCATGCGCTCTATTTCCTGTGGGAGGCTTCTTGCGATGTCCGTGCGTTCAGGACGACGTGGCAGTGCGGCGTCAAACTCTGCGGCAAGCGTCGGCTCGTGGAGGCGACGCAGGAACGTGCCGAGCTGCCGCGCGGCGGGCACTCGGCCCTCGTCCGGCAGGCCCGTCTCCGCCAGCTCGACGCCTGGGATCAGTCGTGCGCCAAAGAACGGCGCGGGGTAGCCGTCGGCAGGCCGCCCGAAGAATTTCGGAACCGGGATAGGCAACGGCATCCGTGGCGCCAGCCGGGGCAGCAGATTCATCTCGCGCTCGATGCCGGGTACGACACCGCTCAGGCGCGGGAAACGGAACGCCCATTCCTCGTTGACCAGCCACACGGCATTGTCCCAGCCGTCGGCCAACAGATGCAGTGCCCTGAGCGGGAGCTCCGGAAACTGGGAGCTGATCAGATGCCGCACGAGCTCTTCGTCGATTGAGCCTCCCGCATCCCAGTCGTGGTGGCTCATCGGAACCAGCGGGCGTCGGCCCAACTTCGCAACTGCATTGGCAGCAGACGCTCGCGGAAGAACCGATGGAACTCTGGTAGCCGCTCCGGGACTGCCGCACAGACCCGCGGGCGGTAGATGAAGAGGTCGTTCAGCTGGGCGCTCGTGTCAAACACATCGGCCTCCCTTTGGCTAGCTATTCCGGACGGAGTGTCACTCCCGCCGCTCGGCGTGCTGAGCCATCAGCTGCAGTTCGTTGTCGATGATCGCAGGGTCGAGCTTGCGGAAGAGCGGCACGGGCGCGGCGAGTGGACGACCGGCAGGCAGACGCGAGGCGCGCCAGGCACCGACCTGATGGTTGCCGGTGAGAATCCGGTGGCTCGTGCCGTCCGGGTCGACCTCCCGCTGAAACTTGTCGCGGAAGGCCGCTCGCGCGGCTGAAGTAAGCTCGCGGGAGTCGTACCGCGAATGGACCACGTATGCGCCGATGCGACCAGCAAGGACGCG
>JACDDJ010000176.1 GCA_013817065.1 Acidobacteriota bacterium | reverse complement strand
CGCTCGTCAACACCAGCGCCGCAACAATCCCGATGCCAATGCCGATGCCGCTCAGCCTCAGCCCCTGCACGACCATCATCTTGAAGATGCCGCCGCGCGCCGCGCCGAAGGCCATCCGCACGCCGATCTCCGGGGTGCGCTGACGAACGGTGGTCGAGAGAACGCTATAGAGCCCGACGGCAGCAAGCACCAGCGCTACACCGGCAAAGACGGCGATCAACACCAGCGCAAACTTGGTCTGCGCCTCGGCCTCGGCGATGAACGCCGACATCGGCTGGACCTCGATCGCGCCCGTCCGCGGATTCAGTTCGCTCACGAGCGCCTTGACCGTCGCGGCCTGCGCCATCGGATCCCCGGACGTTCTGACGGCCCAGCGATTCGCTGCTCCAAAACCAAAGGAACCGTCGGTGAGGAACAGCGCTTCGCGGCCGTCCTTTGCCAGGTCGGTGTGACGCTGGTGATCGACGACACCGATCACCTCGTATCGCTGCGGCTCAGGGCTGTTCACGCGCGCGACAATCGTCTTCCCTACCGCACTCTGACCGGGGAACGCCTTGGCGGCAAGAATTCTGTCGATGATCAGCAGGCGCGCGTTCGGACGGTTGTTGTCCTCTTCTGTGTATCCGCGCCCCTCGATGATGCGGGTGCGCATCGCCTCGAAGTAGCCCGGAAATACCACGTGCGTCGTCGCCTGCTGAAACTTGGCGGGATCGGCGAGCGCCTCTTCCGTGCCCCAGCGCGCAAGGCCGATGCGGCCGTCCAGCGGCAGCGGCGTTGCCGCGGTCACATCCGTCACACCCGGCAGTGCCAGCAGCCGGGTCCGCAGGTCACGCACGAATGCCTGGCGCGCGGCCGGGGTCGGCAGTCGCAGGTTCGGGGTTGAAAACGTCAGGACCTGGTTGGGATCGAACCCCGGCGCCGCGCGCTGCAGCTCGATGAAGCTGCGGATCATCAGCCCGGAGCCGACCAGCAGCACGAACGACAGCGCCACTTCGAGCGTCACGACCGTCGTGCGCATCCAGCCGCCGGAGGCCAGTCCGCCGCTGCGTCCGGCGCGGCGCAGCAGGTCCATGACGTCGGGCCGCGAGGCGCGAACCGCCGGCAGCAATCCAAACAGCACGACCGAGACGACGCCCGCGATCGCCGCGAAGGTGACAACCGCCGGGTCCACCGAGACCTGCCCGAGGCGTGGAAGATTCTCGGGCCCGAGCGCGAGCAGAATGCGAACCCCTGCCCATGCGAAGCCAAGGCCAAGTGCGACCGCTGCCAGCGACAGCAGCAGGCTTTCGGTGAGCAGCTGCTGCACGAGCCGGCCGCGTGTTCCACCGAGCGCCGCGCGCACGGCGAGCTCGCGTTCGCGTGATGCCGCTCGCACCAGCAGCAGGTTGGCCACGTTGGCGCACGCGATCAGCAGCACGAACGTGACCGCGCCCATCAGCGCCACGATGACCGGCCGCACCTCGCGGACGAGATCCTCGTGCATCGGCTCGATCCGGAAGTGCAACCCGGAAGTCTGCTTGATCGTGAACCGCGACCGCAGATCAGCGGCCAGGGTGTCGACTTCCCGCTGCGCGGACGCGATGGTGGCGCCATCCTTCAGTCGGCCAACGATGCGCAGGAACACGTCGTTGCGAGAGCCGGTCGAGAAGTGGATGGCGAGCGGCGTCCAGACGTCCGGCGCGCGCTGCACGTTGATCCCGGGCGGATAGAGCAGCTCGAATCTGGGCTCCAGCACGCCGATGACCTCGAAGGGCTGCTCCCCGAGACGAACCACCTTGCCGACAACGCTCGCATCGGCGCCGAACCGCCGCTGCCAGAACTGGTAGCTGAGGACCGTGCGTGGCGGGTTCTGATTGGGAGGCGGACCGTCAGCCTGCGCGCCATCGGGCTGTGGTGGCGGCGGTGTGCCGTCGGCATCAACGAAGTCCGATCCCATCGCCATGCGTGCGCCCAGGACGCGGAACAGGTTCGGGGTCGCGGCACCGGTTGTCACCGACTCGGCGTCGGACTGACCTGGCGTCACGAACACCTGCCGGCCGGTCACCAGTCCCGCCAGCCCGGAGAACTGCGTCGACGTGGTCCGCAGATCGTGGAAGTCGGGACCCGGCCACGGGAAGTCCTGAACATTCCGTGCGCGCAAGTCGTTGGCGACGTGGACCAGACGCTCGGGGTCCGCATACGGCAGCGGCTTCAGCAGCACCGCGTTCATGACGCTGAAAATCGCCGCCGCGGCGCCGATGCCAAGGGCCAGCGTGAAGATCGCGGTCAACGCAAAGCCCGGCTTCTTGATGAACATCCGAACGGCGTAGCTGATATCGGTGGCAATGGAGCGCATAGTGGATGGATTTGACACCCTCGCGGGGCCGGTTTGCAAGCAAACAGGGATGAAGCTCGGGATGAGAAATGGTAGATGGAAGATGGTAGATGGCAAAGTGATTGGCTCGGGCCACCGTCTCTGAACTTCAGCCCCGTCGCTGAAGCCAGGGTCTTTACCATCTACCATCTGCCATCTGCCATCCGCGCAGCGGCCCCCAACCCGTCCTCGGGGACGCACGTCTAACGTGCCATGCGTGACGATCTCAAAGCGGCCCTGCGGTCCCTTCGCCAATCTCCGACCTTTACCGCCGTCGCACTGACGGTGCTGACGCTCGGGATCGGGTCCGGCACGGCAGTGTTTTCCGTGGTGGACGCGGTCGTCCTTCGCGCCCTTTCCTTTGATGAACACGACCGGTTGGCGGTCGTGCTGGAGCACGATCCCACCGGCAAGTCGGTTTTTGGATCAGGGCACACCACGCCGCAGACGTATCAGGACTGGCGGCGCATGCAGGAGTCCTTCGACGGCCTCGCAGCGGTCTCGAACTCGTCCTTCCAGCTCAAGAACGAGAACGGCGAACCGGCCGCCGTCCGCGGGATCAGCGTCACGTGGGAGTTCTTGCCGATGTTGCGTGTCGCACCCATCCTCGGCCGCAACCTCGCCCCGGAAGACGAGATCGACGGACGCCACCGCGTCGTCCTTCTCAGCTACGGGTTCTGGCAGCGGCGCTTCGGCGGCGCGCCCGACGTCGTCGGCAAGACGATCGACCTGAGCGAAGCGTCGTACGAAATCATCGGCGTGATGCCGCGGGTATTCCAGTATCCCGTCGCTGCCGAACGGCCGAGCGAGGTCTACACGCCGATGCGCGCCCGCAACGAGGACAAGGTCCGCGGCGGCAGCCGTAACTTCAACCTGATCGTGATCGGCCGATTGAAGAACGGCGTGAGTCTCGATCAGGCCGGTGAGCAGATGAATCGCGTCGCCGAAGCGTTGGATCGCGAGCATCCGAAGTGGAGCCCCGGCCGGCGCGCCCGGGTCATCACGCTGCAGGAGCATCTCGTCGGCAAGGTCCGTTCGTGGATGCTGATGCTGCTCGGCGCGGTGACGCTCGCCTCCTGATTGCGTGCGCCAACGTCGCCAACCTGATGCTCGCCCGCGCGACCGTTCGGCAACGCGAAATGCGGACCAACGAAATCGGCGTCCGCATGGCGCTCGGCGCCACCCGCGGCAACGTAGTCGGGATGGTCCTGAAGCGCGCGGCCGTCCTCGTGGCGATCGGCCTGGCGCTCGGTGGTGCGACTGCGTGGCTGCTGAGCAGCAAGGTCGAGAGCTTCCTCTTTCAGACCGGCGACCGATCCGAAGATCTTCGTGATCTCGCTCACGATGCTGACACTGGCCGGGCTGGCGGCAAGCGCGCTGCCAGCGCGACGAGCGGCGTCCGTGGATCCACTCGTCGCCTTACGGCACGAGTAAATCCACGGATGGTAGATGGCGGATTATGGCGGATGGTAGATGGTAAAGAGCTCAGTGTCGGCGCCGGTGCCACTGATCAAGCACTTTGCCATCTACCATCTACCATTTACCATTTACCCCGCGCAGCGGCCATCTTCAATCGCAGCGCTAGAACTTCAGGCGCTGCGCGTCGATGACCCAGATGCCCCGCCCGTAGGTGGAGATCACGATCACCTTGTCGCGGGTGTGATAAACGAGGTCCGAGACCTGGGTGGACGGCAGGTTGCCGCCGAGGACCTGCCACCCCTTGCCGCCGTCGGTGCTCACGAACGCACCGAAGTCGGTGCCGACATAGAGGACGTTGGGGTCGGTCGGATCTTCGCGGATCACGTTCACCGGGCCGGCCGGGATGTTCGACGTGATGCTCGTGAAGGTCGTGCCACCGTCGGTGGACTTGTAGATGTAGGGCGCGAAGTCATCGTCTTCGCGGCCGCGCTGCGTGACATAGACCGTGTTGTCCGCATGCATCGAAGGCACGACGCGTGAGTACCACTTTCTGCTCGGCACACGCGTGGTCAGATCGGTCCAGGTCTTGCCGGCGTCGGTGGTCACGTGCAGCTTGCCGTCGTCCGTGCCGGCATAGAGCAGCCCCTTGACGCGCGGTGACTCCTCGAGCGCCGTAATCGTCTGATACGGGATCTCGTTCGAGCTGCGCGGCAGCATCCGCTTCGGGTCATTGCCGGTCAGATCGCCGCTGATCTTCTCCCATGCGTCGCCGCGACTGGTCGAGCGGAACACGAACTGATATCCAAGGTAAACGGTATTCGGATCGTGGGGAGAGAGCACTACTGGTGCCATCCACTGCGCGCGCAGTCCCTGCTCCTTCGGCTGAATGCTGGTCTCACGCCGCGGTGCGTCGGGAGGCGGCTGCGGTGGCGGCGTGCCGCCCTGGCCGCGTCGTCCGCGCGGGGCGGCCGGGATGCTCAGGTCGGTCCGTGAGAAGTTCCCATAGAAGCCGTGTGAATAGACGATGTTCGGATTCCTGGGATCGACGGCGTGGTGAGAACCTTCGCCACCGGGCGCGTTCTCGAAATCCACGGGGCCGATCTTGTCACGACCGGCAGTGAGATCGAGCCGTCCACGACGGCTGCCAATGTCCTGTATGGAGCCGTAGACCCACGGCGGCGTGCTCTGATCGACGGCGACGTTGTAGAACTGGGCGCCGCCTGCCGAGACAGCAAACTTCCAGGTCTTGCCCGCGTCCTCGGTGGAGTAGAAGCCGCCGTCGTTGGCGCTGTAGATGATCTGCGTGTTCTTCGGGTCGATCCACAGGCCGTGATGATCGCTATGAATCGTTCGTGAGTTCGCGAAGGTAGCGAACGTCTTGCCGCCGTCAGTCGAGACGTTCAGGCCCAGACCCAGCGTATAGACGGTGTTCTCGCTGGTCGGGTCGACGCGGATCTGACCGAACACCCAGCCGTACGTACCCGAGTGATTTGTCATGAACTGATTGGAATCGCTCACCTTCTTCCACGACGTGCCGCCATCGGCGGTCCGATAGACCTCGGCTGCCTTGATGCGGGCCTCGAATATCGGCCGGCCGTAAGCATCGCGCTCACCTTTCTTGGCCGGGACACCCGGCTCGTAGTTGTCGACAAACGCATACAGGACCTTCGGATTGGAACGCGCGATGTCGATGCCGATCCGGCCGCGATGCTCTGGCGCGGGCAGCCCGGCGCTCGCCTCGGTCCACGTCTTGCCACCGTCGGCCGTCTTGAAGACGCCGCCCTCGCTATAGCCGGGCTCCACTCGCGGATCGCTCCACTTGCGCCGGACGCGCTGCCACATCGAGGCGTAGATGACTTCGGGGTTCGACGGATCCATGACGAGATCCCACGCGCCAGTCCGCGGACTCTTATAGAGGACCTTGTTCCACGTCGTGCCGCCATCGGTCGTCTTGAACACACCGCGCATCTCGTTGTCGGTCCACTCGTGACCGGAGGCGGCGACATAGACGATGTCGGGATTGGTGGGGTGGAGGAGAATGCGGCCGATCGTCTGCGTATCGGTCAGCCCCATGTGGGTGAAGGTCTGGCCGCCGTCGGTGGATTTGTAGATCCCCACCCCCGCCATCGAGGCTCGGAAGATGTTGGCTTCGCCGGTGCCCACCCAGACGATGTCGGGGTTCGAGGGCGCGACAGCGAGATCGCCGATGCTCGTCGAGGGCATGTCGTCGAAGATGGACGTCCAGGTCACGTTGTCGTCCGTCCGCCACACGCCGCTCGTTGCGTAGGCCGCGTAGATCCGCCTTCCACCGGGACGTTCCGCCACCGCAATGTCGGTGGCGCGGCCACTGATGTCCTTCGGCCCCAGATACTGCCATTCGTTCTGGCGATACGGAGACGCCTCTTTCATCGACCGGTAGGTGTCGTAGGCCTTGCGCACATAATCGGCATCGGCCTTCGGGGCGGTCTGCGCTCCGAGCCCGGTCGCTAACGCGATGGCGGCAACCGAGAGGATGAGGGGGCGGACAATCACTGAACGACGCTGCATCGGTTACTCCTCAAAGACATGGAAGATGGAAATGGAAGATGGTAAAGGGAACTACTCCATCAACCGGCTGCGACTTCAACGATCGTAGGACTCTCTTCGCGCCGACTCGGACTGCTTGATCACGAACGTCGCGGGGTCCCTCCAGAACTGCTCGCGCAGGCCGCGCAGGCTGTCGGCCCCTCCGTAGCTGATCGAGGAGCACAGGTGTTTGATCATGTCGCGGACGATGGTGCGGGCCGAGCCCCGCGCAGGGACGCTGATCTCCATCCCTTCGGCACCGAGTGCTTCGAGCTCGACGCGGTCCGCGTCTTCGACGTCGAGGCGGTCGCGGATCGCTTCGAGTGAGGCCATCCCGCGCAGCACCTTGAACGGCACCTTGACGGATTTCTGCGACTCCGGGATCAGCACCGATTTGTGAACGACTTCGCCGGGCGCTTCCTCCGTTCCGGCGAACGCCGAGCCGAGCATCGCGCAGTCACCGCCGAAGAGCAGTGCCAGGGCCAGCGACCCATGCCGCTTGATGCCGCCGTCGGCGATGACGCCGATACCGGATTCCCCAACGGCCAGACGGCACTCGACGAGCGCCTGCACTTGCGGTACGCCGAAGCTGGTCGTGATCCGTGTTGTGCAGCCGCCGCCGGGCCCGATCCCGACCTTGATCCCGTCGGCACCGAGATCGAGCAGGAACCGTGCACCCTCGGCGGTGGCGACGTTACCGGCGATCAACTCGACGTCCGGAAAGGCTTTCCGAAACGCCTCGAGCGCGCGCTGCATCACGATCGAGTGCCCGTGTGCGATATCGATGACGAGCACATCGACGCCGGCGCGGACGAGTTCCGCGGCGCGCTCCAGGTAGTCGCCCGTCGCCCCAATCGCGGCACCAACCATCAACCGTCCATGGCGGTCGCGCGTCGCGAATGGCACCTGGCGCTGCCGCGTGATATCGCGGGCCGTGATCAGGCCAAGCAGCCGCCCGTCCGCAGTCACCAAGGGCAGCTTCTTGACCTTGCGCTCGACCATCAGGCGGGCCGCTTTCTCGTGGTCGAGATCGCCTTCGTGAACGACGAGGCGGTCCACCGGCGTCATCCGGTCGGCGACACGCGCGCCAGCCCGGTCCACGAACCGCATGTCGCGCTGCGTGAGCACACCCTTCAGCTTGCGCTCGCCGTCCAGTACGACCAGCGTGCCGACCCGCGATGCCGCCATCAGTGCCGCTGCTTCTTCGAGCGCGGCCTCCGGCGCAACCGCGTACGGGTCGCTGATCACGCCGTGCTGCGACCGTTTCACCTTCTCGACTTCTCGCACCTGCGGATCGATCTCCCCGGGCCGGAAGCCGCGGTCGATGATGCCGATGCCTCCCTCCTCCGCCTGGACGATCGCCATCGGCGCACGCGTGACGGTGTCCATGTTCGCCGACACGATCGGACGGTTGAGCGTGATCCTGCGCGACAGCCGGCACGACAGGTCGATCACCGCCGGATCCCGCGACACGACAATCGACCGCCGTGGCGCCAGGATGAAGTCGTCAAAGGTGCAGCCACGGGTCATCTCGACCACGGCCGCCATGGATGACTTCGACAGGGGTGGGAAGAGCGATCGGTCGGTAGCCATTGGGTAGATCCTACTTGTTGCCGGACGGCGAAACCGACCGGGTGGGAGTAAGCCCCCCGTTCAAACCGTGCATGCGGATTTCCCGCACACGGCTTACCAGGTGGTCTTTAGGTCGAAGCATGCGCCACC
>JACDDJ010000175.1 GCA_013817065.1 Acidobacteriota bacterium | reverse complement strand
TTGATGTGCGGGATCGCGGCGCGCGAGGCGCGGATCGCCGGAAAGAGCGTGTCGTCCAGCGCCGCCTGCCACTCCGCATCGGTGGTTGCCAGGATGTCGGTGCCGGCCGCTTTACCGACGTTGTTCACGAGGATGTCGAGGCCGCCAAACGTTTCAATCGTCCGCTCGATCAGGAGCTGGACCCCCGCGTCGGTCGACACGTCCGCCTGAACGGCCGCCACCAGGCCGGGCTTCTTCGCCACGGCTTCGACTTCGAGTGCCGCCTCCGCGAGCCGCTCCTCGCCGCGCGCGCAGAGACAGACGCGGCAGCCTTCAGCAACCAGCGCCCGCGCACTGGCCAGCCCCAGACCGCGGCTCGATCCAGTGACGATGGCGATCTTGTCGCCGAGTCCGAGATCCATGGCTAATCGATCCTTCCGCCGGTGAGATCGTTGAGACGCCAGTCGAAGGCGTGAAACGCCACGCGGAACGCGTTCTTCTGGATGAATTCCTTCTCGAGGGGCAGCAGTCGCGGCGTGATGAAGGCGACGACGGCGCGTTCGATCGAAGAGCGCGGCGCGAAGGTTCCGGTGGCACCGGGATCATAGGCGGCGGTGAACTCCGCTTCGCGCCAGCTCAGAATGGGGGTGAGAGAGATCGTTCCCGCACCGCGGTCGATCTTGATCAGCTGCTCGTGGGTCATGAAGTCAGCGGCGACGGCGTCGAGCTGCTGCGGCAAGCGATCGGCGCTGAAGGCCTCGCTGCGCAGCCGTCCACTGCCGACAGCCCCACGTCCGAGTGCGAGAAACAGGCGCGGCTCCTTGAATTCCGGCAGGACGGTCTTCTCGATCTCGTCCAGCGTCAGAGAGCGTCCTGCGACGCGGTGTTTCGTCTTCTCGAACGCGCCCGGGATCAGCCGGATGCTGCCGGCAGGATACTCCGCGCTCTTCCCTCGGATCGGGTAGTGACTCACGACCGTCCGCAGCACGAGCGCGTTGTACGCGTTCACCCAGAAGGCCATCTGCTGTGGACGGGACCAGCCCGCATAGGTCTCGGCCGGAACGTTGAGGGATGCGACGTACTGGTCGAGCCGTCCGCGCTGGGACTCCAGCGCACGGTAGTAGACCATGCCGTCGCGGACGTTCAAATCGAGGAGCTGGTCGAAGGTCCGGTGAAACGGGTCCGCGGTAGACGGGCTTTGTTGCGCGAGGACGGAAACCGACGGCACCGCAATGGCGGTGAACAGGCCGAGTAAGACAACTAAGGACGTGCGACGCATGACGGACCTCAACGAAGGGTAGTGAGAAAGTCGTGAAGCGCGCCGGAAAAACCGGAGGGCGCTTCGAGATTGGAGAGATGGCCGGCGCCGGGCAGCAGCTCGAGCCGCGAATCGCGGATCTGCTGATTCATCCCGCGCGCGTCGCTCGGAGGGGTGAGGACGTCCTCTTCACCACACACGATCAGTGCGGGGATCGCGATCGACGCCAGCAACGACGTCGAGTCGGGCCGATTCATCATTGCCTCCGCTGCCGCGGCGATCGCGTCCGGAGTCGTGCTCTCGATCATGCCGCGGACGGCGGTCGACAGCTCAGGATGCTCCCTCTGTGACGTTGCGCCGAGCAGCTTTGGCAGCATCTCGTCGGCGACAGCGGGCGCGCCCTTCGCGCGTACCGTCGCGATCATTTTGCGCCGCGCTTCCTTCTGCGCCTCGTTGTCAGCCGTCGCGCGCGTGTCGGCGAGAATCATCGCTTCGAACCGCTCTGGCGCCAGCCGGTAGAGCGCCAGCGTGACGTAGCCGCCCATCGACAGCCCGCCGATGACGGCGCGTTCAACGCCCAGGCTGTCCATCGTGCGAAGGACGTGTTCGGCCATCCCGCTCATCGCGGTCACGGGCGCCTCGGACGAGTTCCCGAATCCCGGAAGATCTGGCGTGATCACGCGCCAGGGTGCCGGCACGGCGTCAACCTGCGGCCGCCACATCTCGGCGTTGAGCGGAAAGGCGTGCAGCAGGACTACAGAACCATTAAAAGCCATCGCCCAAATATGATAAGCCTTCTCACCGGCACGGCCGCGCCCCCCACCGGCCTGCACCTCGTTTGCCGCACACCGCCGTTCGTCCCAAACGATGGCGCGCCACCCGGAAATTCAGGGCATAATCCGGCAACTCTTCCGGAGGTTCGGCATGCGTGTGTCCAGCGTTCGCGCCGGTGCCCTTGTGGCGCTCGCGTCGGTTTTCTCAGTATTCACTCCCTCGCTGGCGACGGCCCAGTCGGTCGACGAGATCGTCACTAAACACATCGCCGCCCGCGGCGGCTACGAGAAGATCAAGGCCATCCAGACGATCAAGATCACGCGCACGGTGGCGACGCCGTTCAGCAGTGTCACGGTGGTGACCTACAAGAAGCGGCCGAATCTGGTGCGGTTCGACCAGACGCCGAAGGGCCAGACCGCCGCCACGCCGCGCGGCGTCAACGCCGACGGCGCCTGGGACATCGTCCAGGGGCAAGTCGTCAAGCGTCCGGACAACGTCGCACTCGAGGGACGCGAGACCGACGGCGACTTCGACGGCCTGCTCGTGGACTGGAAGGAGAAAGGCCACACCGTCACCCTCGACGGTAAGGAGGCCATCGGCGGCAGCGACGCGCACAAGCCGCAGGTGACGACCAGGGGCGGCAGCGTGCGCAACGTATTCATCGATGCAAAGACGTTCATGGAAACGGGAGTCTCGGGTGTCGTCCTGCTGCCAGGCGTGGACCCGCGCACCAAGGGGCCGCGCACGCAGCAATCCGCGTGGACCTACGGCGACTACCGGGAGGTGAACGGCGTGAAGTTCCCCTACAGCGTGGACGAGGAGCGAACCGCAGGCCCGATCACCACCTCGATGGCCCATTTCACCGAGAAGATCGAAGTGAACGTGCCGATGGACGACTCTTTCTTCGCTCCCCCGGCTGCGCCGCCGAAAGGAAACTGAGGCGGCAACTCCCAACTACCAACTCCCAACGCCAATAACCCGAATTGCCTTCCGGGTTGGAATTTGGGCGTTGGGATTTGGTAGTCGACGATGGAGGGGCGGTTCGAGAACCGCCCTTTGCCCCTACACGAACCGCGTAAGCGTAACGTCGAGGACGCGGGCGGGGCGCTGCCCCCGATGCCACTGCACGAGGATCGGGCTCTGGTAGGTGCCTTCGACAATCGCACCGGTGCCGGCGGAGTCGCGGTCGGAGACGAGCAGGCTCACAGAACGCTTCATCCGCAGGAAGCGCGACGCCGGAACACCGATCGCGCGCGAGAGCACGCTCTCCACCATCGATTCCCGCAAGCCCAGTGTGTCCACGAGCTTGTTGAACACGCGCACCAGGTCGTACTTCGCGTAGTCCAGCGTCTTGGCCGGTATCGCGCGGGGGTTGCCGAGCATGTGGCCGGCCTTTTCCGCCATGAAGCGCAGCGGATCGCGCAGCACGTCGCCAAGATCGTGACGCATCAAAAGGGTTTCATACTCGTTGACCGTCAGGCCCGCATGGTGCTCGCCGGAGGCGAGGGATAACCGGATGCGGCCCTTGGTGACGCCGTGCCTCGCGACCAGCTGCGCGCACGTCTCGTAGACGCCGAACGCCGGATCCTTCAGATTGATCGAATCCAGGGAGTGGCTCGAGACCGGGACCACGATCCGGGACTGGGCGACGGTTTCTTCGCCGGTATAACCCAGGACGGTGGTGCGGCGTTGACGCACGTGGCCGGCGTGGACGCCGTCCAGATCCACGAACGCGATCGCCTCGCCCGGGCGATTCGGGTACGACACGCAGGTGCGGAGCGCACCCGCCATGAAGGCGAGGTGCGAGTCCGCGTTGAGCGGCTCGCGCGGCTTCTGCTCTTCGGTCAGCTCCGTCCGGCGATCCATCTTGTCGTGCTCGTAGCCCGCACCTTCCGGGAACATGGTCCGGAAGACGTCGATGTAGGGCATGACGTCGGATTCCCGCTGCCCGAGACGCGCGGCAACGCTGCGATCCAGGTAGCCGGCCGTGGTGTGAAACGAGCAGCAGAGCGCACGGGGGTATTCATCAAGTGCGTCGCCGAAGTGGGAGGCAATGACCTGGCGGACATCGATGACATCGACGCGCGCACGGGGCGTCAGTTCGAGGCTGAATTCGACTGGAGTTCTAGACATCGGTGATTGCGGCGCACCCGCGCCTGAAGCCCATAAAGGATAGCACGGTATAGGTTTAGGCCGGCCCGGCGGCGCCTACTTCCGCTTCCCCGTGAACGTCCCCTCGCCCATCTCGCCCATCGTCACAGTTCCCTTGACCGTGTCGCCCGCCAGTGTCCCGGTATAAACCACCGTGACCTTCTGCTCGGTGCCGATCTCGAGGCTGAAGGTGAAATCCGACCCCTTGCTGCTGCCGGTCAGCACCGACTCGCCATAGGTGCCGACGTATGTGCCGTTCAGCTTTTCCCCGGTCTGAGTGATCGTCAGCGTTGGGGTACTGGTCCCGGCCGAGTGAGTCACCTCCAAACCCCAAGTGCCCGTCAGACTTGGCGCGGGCTTCTCCTTGGCCGGTGGGGTCGCAGGCGGCGGGGTCGGTGGACTCTGAGCAAAGGCAACGGTCGCCGCCAGAGTGGTCACGAGCGCCGCGACAACTGTGAGCGTCTTCATAGCCTGACCCCCCTCTAATCCGTGTAATCCGTGCCTTCCGTGTCCGTGTATTCCGTCAATCCGTGTAATCCGTGTGGTTAGCAGAGGACGCGGATGACGTCCGATCGCGTGATGATGAAGGTCTTATCGGTCTTGAAGTCCCGCACGAGCACGGCCGGATTCTGCGGCGTGATCATCGTCGAGAGCAGCTCGACCGGTGTGGAAATATCCACGAACGGAAAAGCAGGCTGCATGATCGTCTCCACCGGCTCGGTCTTGATGTCGGGGTTGCGGAGGAACTCCTCGAAGAGGTGGTTCTCGTTCAGAGAGCCGACAACTCGGCCGTTGCGGGTGATCGAGATTTGTGAAAAGTCGTGCTCGCTCATGACCCTCACAGCTTCTTCGACCGGCTGGCTGGCCTCGACAGCGAAGAGCTCACCAGAAACGCCTGAGGCCACCAGATCCCGAGCCGCCATGCCGGATTTCTCGAGGAAGCCTTTCTCGCGCATCCACTCGTCGTTGAACATCTTGCCGAGGTAGCGGGAGCCGTGGTCGTGGAAGATCACGACCACAACTTCCCCCGCCTTGAAGTTGTCCTTGAGTTGGATCACGCCTGCCATGGCCGAGCCGGCGGAGTTGCCGGCGAAGATGCCTTCCTCGCGTGAGATGCGCCGCGTCATCAGCGCCGCATCCTTGTCGGTCACCTTCTCGAACGCGTCGATGACACTGAAATCGACATTCTCGGGGAGGAAGTCTTCACCGATGCCCTCGGTGATATACGGGTAGATCTCGTTTTTATCGAAGATCCCTGTCTCTTTGTACTTCTTGAACACGGACCCGTAGGTATCGATGCCCCACACCTTGATCTTCGGATTCTTCTCCTTGAGGTAGCGGCCGATGCCGCTGATCGTTCCTCCGGTGCCCACCCCGACGACGAGGTGCTCGATTCTGCCCCCGGTCTGGGCCCAGATCTCCGGCGCGGTCTGTTCGTAGTGGGCCTTCGAGTTCGACAGGTTGTCGTACTGATTGGCCTTCCACGAATTCGGCACCTCGGCCTGGAGGCGAGAGGAGACGGAATAGTACGACCGCGGATCCTCGGGATCGACGTTCGTAGGGCAGACGATGACTTCAGCGCCGAAGGCCTTGAGCGCGTCGGCCTTCTCCTTCGACTGCTTGTCGGTCGTGGTGAAGATGCACTTGTAGCCCTTGATCACCGCGGCGATCGCCAGGCCCATCCCGGTGTTGCCGGACGTCCCTTCGATGATCGTCCCGCCCGGTTTGAGGGCACCGCTCTTCTCGGCGTCCTCGATCATCTGCAGCGCCATCCGGTCCTTGATGGAGTTGCCGGGATTGAAGGTCTCGATCTTGGCGTAGACAGTCGCCGCGACGTCCTTCGTAATCCGGTTGATGCGCACCATCGGCGTATCGCCAATGACGCCGAGAATGTTGTCGTGGATCTTCTGGTTGCTCACAGCCGCGATTATATCGGGTGCTTTTCATTGGTGTTGGCGCATCTCCTGGATGGAGATCGCGGTCCCGATGTTGAGCCACCGAGTTGGCCAGTCACCCGGCACGAAGTAGGCGGGATTGGTGTTCTCGTCGGCCACTTCGACGATGATCCAGCCGTCCTCGCGCTTGGACTTCACGGTGTAGGTCTGGGCCGGACCGCCGCCGGCCCATGTAAAGGCATAGCGCTTGCCGACCTGAACGAACTCAGGGGTGCGGAGGGAGATGACCGATCCGGATGCGAGGTGCACCGTTTCGGCCGTCGATGCCGATGGACGGCTGGTGAAAAGTGTTGCGGCGACAAGGACCGCCGCCACGAACAGGAACGCGAGCGAACGAAGAGACGCCATGGATCCTCCCACGACGCTGGCGAGATCAGTATAGACCCGGGCGGATCGAAAACGGCAGCTGGACCGGCCCGGTTCAGCACCGCCGACGAACCCCGATCAGGCGAGGATCTCCGTGACGACCCGGCCGGCGACGTCGGTCAACCTGAAGTCGCGGCCGCTGTACCGATATGTCAGTTTGGTGTGATCGATGCCGAGCAGGTGCAGGATTGTCGCGTGCAGGTCGTGGACGTGGACCGGGTTCTCCGCGACCTTGAAGCCGAAGTCGTCGGTCTTGCCGTAGACCGTACCGCCCTTGATCCCGCCGCCGGCAAGCCACATGGTGAATGCGAACGGATTGTGATCCCGCCCGGCGCCACCCCCCGTGCTCCCGCTGCCCACTTCCGCGACCGGCGTCCGGCCGAACTCGGATCCACACACGACGATGGTGTCGTCGAGCAGCCCGCGCGACTTGAGGTCCTTGATCACGGCAGCGAAGGGCCGATCAGAGTCCATCGCGTTCTTGCGGTGCAGCTGGATGTTGTTGTGGTGATCCCACGGATCGCCGGAGGAGTAATAGACCTGCACCATCCGTACGCCGCGCTGGACGAGGCGAACGGCCATCAGGCAGCTGCGCGCGGTGCTGCCGGCACCGTACATCTCGAGCGTCGCCTTCGTCTCCTTGCGGATGTCGAACACCTCGGGCGCCTCGGTCTGCATCCGGTAGGCGACCTCCATCGACGCGATCGCCGCCTCGAGCTGTGGATCCTGGATGCCGCGCATCCCATCAAGCTTCGCGAGCAGATCGATCTCGCGACGCTGCTCCGGCAGCGAGAACTTCTCGTTGTGCATGTAGGAGACGAGCGTCTTGGGATCGAAGTCCTTGCCGATGATCTCGTTCTTGTTCTCGACCTTGCTCGAAATGAACGTTCCCTGGTTCACCGCCGGGAGAAAGGCGTTGTTCCAGAGCGGCGGTCCGACGGTTGTCGGCGTCTGCGGACAGAGGACGACATATGCCGGCAGGTTGCGGTTCTCGGTGCCGAGGCCGTAGGTCAACCACGCCCCCATCGACGGCCTTCCGACCTGGGTGTGGCCGGTGTTCATCATGAGGAGCGACGGCTCGTGATTCGGGATGTCGGTGTGGACCGAACGGACGAAGCAAATATCGTCGGCGCATTCCCCGACATGGGGGAAGAGCTCGCTGACGTCCATGCCGGATCGGCCGTACTTCTTGAAGGTGAACGGCGAGCGCATCAAGCCGCCGGTCTTGCGTTCCGTCGCGACCTGCTCGCCGGGCAGCGGCTGGCCGTGGAACTTGTCGAGCATCGGCTTGGGATCGAAGCTGTCGACCTGCGACAGGCCGCCGTTCATGAACAGGAAGATGACGTGCTTGGCCTTCGCAGCGTGATGCAATCCGCCCTTGGCAAATCCCTTCCCCTGGGCCGCCAGCGAGGTCGCCATGTTGGCCATGTTCAGCGAGTCGCCCACGAGGCCGGCAAATGCAAGCATGCCGAAGCCGTTACCGATGCGGCAGAGGGCGTCGCGGCGAGTCAACGGCTGGGCGGATTTGTGAGACATGGTCAGTCGATGAAAATGAACTCGGATGAACTGAGCAGGATCTTCAAGTA
>JACDDJ010000174.1 GCA_013817065.1 Acidobacteriota bacterium | reverse complement strand
GACAAACGCAGCTGCGGCCGGCAGGCGGCGAAGACGGCCTGTTTCAAGCGAGAGAGATACTCGACATCCAGCTGAATGCAGACCTGGTCACGCTGTCGGCGTGTGACACCCGGACAGGCACCGTGCACGGGCAAGAGGGAGTCGCGAGCCTCGTACGACCATTCCTGGCGGCGGGTGCCCGGACGGTCGTCGCCAATCTCTGGGACGCCGACGATGTCTTCAGCTTGAGTTTGATGCGGCAGTTCTATCGGCAGCTGGCGACCGGAGCGGATGTAGGACAGAGTCTTCGTCTCGCAAAGCTCAGGATGCGCCAACAGTTCGGTCCCATCGCCGTGCCGAAGCTGTGGAGCGGCATTCTGGTGTCTGGCGACGCCGCCGTCGTAATCGGCGAAGCAACGGCCACGCGAGGTGAGCCCCATGAATGCGCCGACAGAGACCCAACGCCGAACCGTTCCTCAGTCACGTTCTCGCCGTCGTCGATCGCAAGTTCATGGGCGCCAACGTGGACACAACCGTATTTCGAGAGCGACGTGAACAAGAGATCCGAGCCGACCGGCAAGAGTATCGTAGCCTTCAGCCGCGCACGCGACAGGACCAATCCATGGGGCTCCTTAGCACGTTCGCCGCCCCGCGTCACAGCAAAGGTCGCAGGTCCAGCCTCGCGGACTGCGCGATCTGTGAGGTCGATCCCGCTGTTCCGACGGTGTTCCCCGACTGTCGGAGCGCGAACCACGATCCACCAATCGCCACCGCGAGAACGGCAGCTGCGGCGTAGGCCAGCCGCTTGCGCTTCACGGCCGCCAATGCGGCTGATCATGTTCGTTGTCGGCCGGCCTGAAGCGCCTGCCAGACCTGCGCCCGCGCCGGCGGCTGTCGTGGCTCCAACCGCCGACCGGGTTCGGGATGATCAGGATCGGCTGAGAGCACTCGAGGCGCAGAGCTTACTCAGTTGCCAGATCAACAGGCCGCCCCCGTCGTCGATCCTCGCATGTACAGCGAACCGCCAGCGCCGCCACCAGCTGATCCCATCGTGATGGAGAGGCGGCGCCGGCGGCCGGCGCCGTGCTGGCTTTGCCGACCGGACACTTCTATCAGCACTTTATGCGGGACAACATGCACCTGACCCATCCTGAGCATCCTTCCGCGAACCCCGGATCGGACGATTCGACAAGCTCGCCCTCAATCCCTCAGGTGGTCTACTTTTTGAGCGGGCGGGCCCAACTTTATATAGACGCGGCGACGTCTCAGAAGGAACACTCAGACCTGGCGGGTTCGGGGACATAGGTTACACAAACCTCTGAGGACATGGGTAACAGATGATTGAGGTTGGTGTGGGCAGGCGCGAGGCGACATGGTCGCCGAGCGCCCCGTCGCGAGCGGGGGCAAGCCTGCGGCTGAGACGTGTACGGCCCTCACCATGGCGGCGCGCTGACGTGGCGGGTGCGGGCATCGAAGTGCGCGATGGGCTGCAGCCCGACCTGGATGGCCCACACGCCGTCAGCGATTTCTTCGAAGCCGACGTTGTGGCCGGCGAGCGCTCGTCCGAGAAAGACCACGTGTTGCCACCAGCACACAGCCATTGGAGCCGACGCGCCGCACCTCGAGATGACCCAAGTACTCGAACGGCGAGACCCGACGCGGCAGCCGTCGGTCCGAGACGGTGTAGTACGTAGCAGGTGGCGTCTGTCCAAGGGCCTGGTGCGGCCGGTCGTGGTTGTATTCGTCCCGGAAGCGGGCGAATCGGCGTTGCTGCGCGCCAGCCGTGCGGGCCGGCGGACGCGTCGTTTCCGCCTTGAGCACCGCGTGGAACTGCTCATGGGCGCCGTTCTGTTCGGGATGCCCCGGGAGAATGCGCTCGAGCCGAATACCGAGTTGCAACCACCACACCGCGAGTTGGGACAATCCTCCCAAGCCGGTACTGGCGAAGGGGGTCCCGTTGTCGCTCCGGAGCCCCAGCGGAAGGCCATACTCGGCGAACGCGCGGGCAAACCGCTGGCGCGTGGTCGCATACGTCGGGGCGACCAACGCGTCGATCCGCAAGACATAGCGGCTCGCGCCGTCGCGCAGCGTCAACGGGTAACACCAGCGCGCGTCGCCCGTGCGGAATTCCCCTTTTGTAGTCGACCGTCCACAGGTCGTTAGGTGCGATCGGCGTACTCAGCCGCGGGTTGCCGGGCGGCAGCGGGACGACGCGGACGACGGCTCCGCACCGAGCCCGGCGTCTTGCAGCAGCGCGCACGCGGTGGAGCTCGCGGGCCCACACCATGCTGGGGTCTTGTCGCTGCAACCACGCGATCAATTTGGGCGCCCCCCAAGTCGGGTGCCGACGGCGTGCGTCGAGCAGCGCCTTGATGACGGCCGCGGAGGGGGCGTGCGGACAGCGGCGGGGACGTCGCGAGCGATCCGCCAACCCGGTCGCTCCGTCCTGCGCATGGCGGCGGACCCACTTGTACGCCGTCTTGCGGCTGATCCGATACGTGTCGGCGAGTTCCGTCATCGTGAACCACCCGGTCCCGAACTCCGCCACAAACTGACTCCGAAGATCCATGGGCGCCATCTCCTGCCACGGCATCGCGCAATCCTCCTGCGTGACTGTGGCCGAAAAGTGTTACCCATGTCCTCAGAGGTGTTTGTTACCCATGTACCCGGAAAGAACCCCTGTAGGTGCCCAGCGTCAGGGCTCTCAGGGTGTGGCCGTTCGCTTCTGACGTGGGCATCGTCAGTAGGGAGTAAGCGCGGTGTTCGAGATAGAGGGCGGCCCTTCTGGGAGGAGCTACGATATGGAATGTCACGAAGAGATCGAGAGTGTTCTGGGTCAGTTCTGCTACGCCTTCGGTGCAGGCGCTGGTCACGTACGCGTTCATAGTGCTGCAATCAGAACGTTACAGCGACGCTATCGCCCTTACCTGACGGCAAACTTGGGCAGCGCTGAGGGCCGTGCCGAGTGGCAGCGTGCGAAGCACCACCTGCTTGACTACGTTGCATCTATGGGGCGCTACTCGGCGTCGCTCGCATTAGAGGGCGGCGACATGACAATTCTTGCGGAGCACGTCGATACAGCCGCGGAACGCTTCGAGGCTGCCGCCCATCGAACCAAGGCGCGAGCGTTAAAGGCTGGAATATGGTGCCCCTGGGGACACCGCAGTGATGGGGGCAGATCGGCGCAGCCACAGGCCGAACTCGGCCGCCGAGGATGGCCGCAGAGCGGGCTCGGCGCTGAGCGCCCGGACGAAGAAGTGCGAAAGCGTGGTGGAGACGTCCGGGTGTAGGTCTGTCAACGGCACCAGCGGTAGCTTGGGACGACCATTGGCAGTAGCGTGAATACTAGCTCTACCCGCTAGGGCCTCATATAGGACGAGCGCCAAGCCCCACAGATCGAAGCTAGGACAGGGCGGGCGCTCGTCCATTTCTGGACAAGCGTAGAAGGGTGTCCCGAACTGCGCCTGGTTCGCCGTCGACAACACCCTGTTCACGTTCCGATTACGATCCGCAGCGGTTTCCGCCAAGCCGAAGTCCAGGAGCTTAGCGGCCCCTACAGCATCAAACCCGATGTTGCTGGGCTTAAGGTCGCCGTGAACCAGACCCTCTCGGTGGAGGCGCGTCAATCCTTGTGCTAGCTGGAGGCCCCACGACACAACTTCATTCGGCTGAGGGCGCCCGGTGAGCAGGCGGGTCTGGAGCGTGCCTCCGGAGAGATACTCCGTGACCAGCACGGGCCGGTCACCCCAAGCTTCGAGCGAATAAATCGATGCTACGTGCGGATGAGACACCCGGGCCATAAACTGGGCTTCGCGTTCGAGACGCCGTTCTGCAGCTACGGAAATATACGGCAGGGTTTTCACCGCAACATCCCGCTGGAGGCGCTCATCCTTGGCTAAGTAAACGATGCCCATCCCGCCCCGTCCTATCCTTCTCTGAATGCGGAATTTCCCGCCCACAATGGGCGGCAACTGGCAGAAATCGAGAGGATGACCACACGCCGGGCACGTGCCGACGATGTCAGGCCCGGAGACCTCGCCGCAACCGCTGCACTCCATTGCCGGGCGAGTGGATGAGTCGCCGCGCGAGTCCTGCTGTTGACTTGGTTGTCTCCTCGGGAGATGCTGTAGATGCACTGCTGCCGTCTGCGACAGTTCCGCAAGAAACCGACAATCCTCCACGTTGTACGGTCGCTCACTCGAGCGTTCTGCGAGTGCAATTATGCCGACTATCTCGCCCGTCAGCCGAATGCACAACAAGTGCTCGGCACACGAACCGGACAGCCAGGCTGCGTCGGATGTCCCAACAAAGCGCAGGAGCGCATCCGTTACAGGTACAGCAGCATCGGTCGAGCGGGTAAGCACCTCCACGAGCGACGAGTCTGCTGCAAGTGCGCGGGTGCCACTCGTGGTGTTTGAAAACGGGGCACCGCGGTATGCTGCGTATACCGCCGTCACGCTTGCCGGCCGCAGAGTAGCTTCGATAACTCTGCGGGTATGGTCGACGACTGCAGCAGGATTGGCTGCCGTTTCGAGCCGCTGTCGAAGATCAGAGATTGCCGCAAAGCTGTCGTAGGGTCCGTGCAGAATCACTCTTTCCAGCCATCCGAGAAGTCGATGGACGACGACCATGCCAAGGATTCCGATAGATGCGGCCGCGATTAACAACCTGCCCCACGGGTCTTGCGCAAACCCCGCAATGGTATGGCTGCGGCTGGCGTATGCTGTCCACGCCAGCAAGACAAGTGGCAAAAGGCATAGCCCCACCGTCGCAACCTTCGCTAACGCGCAGCGAAGGGCACGCCGAATAACGATGCGGATCTCAAGCACCTGCCGCACAGCCACGGAATACATCGTGGACGGGGGAATCGTCAGCAGCCCGACGGCAATGAAGGCGCCGAAAGCGGAGCGGACATCAGGCCGCAGTGTGAGTGCCTTAAAAGTTTCGCTGGAGGCATAGAGCAGAACCGCGGCGCAAAGAGGAATGAGTCCGACCGCCAGCCCTACCGAAAACCAGACCGCTCGCACCCGTTCGGCCCCGGTGGCGGTTCGGCTTCGCCATAGCAGCAGTATCAGGCCACCGCACAGCAGGCCGAAGATTATCGTCCAGTAAGCATCACTGGGTTGCAGCCACATTCCAGAGGTGATTAGGCGCCCACCACGAGTCCCCCAGTCGATGATTGCGGTTGTTCCGGCCAAGCCGGCGAACGAGGCGCACAACGCGACTAAAAGGTCGCACGGCCGGTAGCTTGACTCGGAGGCGTGTCTTGGGAATCGACTGACGAACAGCGAAAAATAGAGCGGAAGTAAAGGGTCATACCGCAGAGTGGCGAACTCACGAAGCACGCCAGGGCCGCTCGTCATCGCGAGAGCTTCAGCGGGCTCCCGCGCAAAAGCACTCGCGATTACTAGGAAAAAAGCACCCAAGTAGCGGGCGCGTTCGTCCCGCTGGCCGACTGTCAGAAGCAACGCTCCGGTAGTGCCGTAGCAGACGAAAAGCGCAGCACCCGTTAATGACCCTAGCGGCGCGTCTGCCGGCGCAATCGGATATCCCGACAGCCACGCACCGACTGATACGAGCACGCGCAGGACCACGAGCGGAATACTCGCATCTACCAGAACACGGATCGCCGAGCGCGGTCTCCGCCGCGAGCTGGCATCCAGTAGGGCCTCGACGAGGAGTTCACTGCGGTTGTGAGGCTGTTCCGCTGCAGGTGCTGGCTGTGGGAGGGGCATGCCACTAGACTCGACTCCTGAGGGCGGGGACTCAGAGTGGACAGGCCTCCAGCCGTTCCATTTCGAGAGCCAGGCGCCTTACCGCTCGCGCGAGTGCAACTCTCGCGGCGTCTTCACTAGGCTTACCGGTCAGTGATGCCAGCGTGCGGAAACTGACATCGCCCCGAGTCAGCCGCACCATAAGAATCTCCCGGTCCGCTGCGGATAACCGCGCCAGAGCGGCACGACACCGAGCAAGATCCTCCCGTGAAATAACCCGCTCCAGCTCTGATGGATCATCTCCGGACAACGTATGCGCCAGCTCTACCGTGGGAGGGCAGCGGTGCGCGCGCCTGATCTCGTCGTTGATTCGATTCTCCAGCGCACGGCGCATGTAAGTTCGAAGTGACCCTGCATGCTGCATACGCAGACCCCTCAGATTTCGCGCGGCGTTTACGAGGGTCTCCTGCACCAGGTCTTCCGTGTCATTGTTACGTCGCGCCCAGGCCGGCAATCGGCGATGTGCCCAACACCTGAGCCGAGGGAGGTATCTTAACAGGAGTCGCTCCAAGGCGGGCGCGTCGCCGGCCTTGACCAGGTTGACCAGCTGCAACGAGGAGTCGGTATTCATGCGGCAGGATCATACGCCTGCAATGGCCCGGAAGCAACTGCACGGTCTTTCGGGTAGTGTCTCAGTTTCAATTTTCGGTAGCGTCTGGGGTTGACGCCTGCGGTGCCGAAACGACAAGCAGCTCATCGCCGGAGAATTCCGCTAACAGGCTGTCGTCCCGTCCGGTCGTACGGACTCTACGATGTACGAATCCAGCCGGCCGCCATAGTAGTCCACGACGGTCCCCTCATCGCCAACGCAAGGCATACCCTCCCAGTTTAGAGAGGAACGCTCGTTGCGGAGGCTGGCGACTTGACAACCGCGTATTGCGGGATAACCATTTCGCTAACTATGCCGCTTTTTTAACGGCTGCATCAAACAGCCCAATAACCTCTTCCAAGCTCCAGACGTGCTGCGTAACGCCAGCGGCCATCGCTGGGGTAACGCGCAGCGTCTTGTGGATGCGGCAGAAGTTGTAGTGCATGAAGTGGAGGGCCACGGCGTGCGCGTGGTTCTCGACCTTCTTGCTAAAACCGTTTGTGAGTCGCGTGAACCGGCGCATCGACATCCGCATCGTGAGATTCTGGCGCTCGACGTACGACGTGGAGATAAGGGCGGGATTGGGGTTGCCTTTTATTACCTCCTTGGTGCTGCTCAGGATCTTCGCGCGACTGTAACGCGTTTCGTTCGTCGGATCGTTCCCGTAGATCTTCGTGAGCCTAGCGAAGTCCACATCGGCTCCGAACGCGCCTTCCACCGCGTTCACGTACACCTTGTGTCCGTCCGTCGTGATCTGCACGGGGCGCTTCAGACGTGAGGCCAACTCCTGCATAAACTGGTGAGCCGCGCCAGCGTCACGCGGACCAATCAGCCAGGACGGAACGATCTTCGTGTCGGCGCAGAGCGCCGTCCACGTCCACACTGAGCCAAGCCAAACTGACCGCGCTTCTCTTCGGGAACGTTCTGATCCTTCGCGCCGACGAACGACCAAATCTCATCGCATTCGATGCGCTTGCAGGGGAGGTTTGTCAGCGTCTCGTACTGATACTTCGCGCAGACCAAGCCGAGATCGACCAGCAGTTTCGTGACGGTGTTAATCGACACATCCGTCATACGGCTGGTGGGCGCGGAGGCTGTTGCCCTCCACGAGGGCCGCTACCCGCAAGACGGCTCGTCAATCCCTTGTGATTACCGGGGTGGGGAATCGAACCCGAGCTATCGGCCCCAGCCAGGTCGGGCTCACGTCTCCTCGGTGGACACCCAGAAACCGGCCATTAATCCACACCCTAAACCGGCCCTTTCCTGCACGCCGTGGACCGGCCCGGCGGCGCGAATCGTAGCAGAAAGCACGACCAGATGGGCGCCTCTTCCCTGTTCTGAACCAATTTTCGGCTTTTGCAGCGCTCCTGAAGCGGAACCTGCAACGCCTGCCTGACGTCTTGATTACGTCTTCCGTGCTGGGTACGACCGAAGACGACGAGTGATGCGTCGCCGATGAGGGGCTCTGGATTTCTCGAACCAATCCGCAAGTTGCGTCTACGGTGTTAACGGCGGTTGTAAATTCGACAATTGTGGCGGGTGAAATCTGACAGTCGGCAGCACGGTTTGGCTGCCGGCTGAGAGCGTCGCTCCCGGCCGGTGATTCACATCACCATGCGTCTTCACAAAGGTGGAGACGCGCATGATCGGACGGGAGACGCGAATGCTACTCAGGCACTACCTGGCGCAGGGGGCGAGTAAGAGCGAGCTGGCGCGCCAGCTCGGCATCAGCCGAGACACGATTCACCGCTGGATTCGATCGGGC
>JACDDJ010000173.1:6509-8107 GCA_013817065.1 Acidobacteriota bacterium | reverse complement strand
GTACCCGCACCCTCAGCGTAAGTTCCTCTGCACCCTCAGCGTCAGTTCCCCCGTTAGATCCGCCGGCTATCGTAGGCCCAGTGAAGCACGGCCTGCCGCTGCTTCCGCCGGCATTCGAGATCCCCTTTCTCGCAGTTCTTCCGGATCGCGGCGATGTGCCGCGCGATCGCCCGCCATCGTCGGATCTGCCGTGCATCGTCTGCGCTCCGGCGTCCCATGTAGTAGCGGCAGTACCACTGAAACCAGCCTCGCGGATCCTGCTTGTGGATCCACCCTTTGCGGCGCCACTCGGCGAGCGACTGGGATGCGTTCACGCCAAAGCAGTTCAACCTGGGATCACGCCGCTCAGCGCTCAACCGGGCGCCTGTGAACCAGCGCGCCGGGAACTCGTCGCGGCAGTCGGTCATGTACTTGCCGCCGAAGACGCCGAGCTTGAGCATCTGCGGCGGCGCGAGCTCGGGCGTAAAGCCAGGCGCGAAGTTCCGTCCGACGGGTTCCGTCCGCCAATAGGCGTAGCCACTTTGCATAGTGTCGTTGACGAGGACTCTCTTCTTGATACCCAACCGCGTGCCGCCCTCCAGCTGTGAAGTTCCAGGGACGAGAGTACACTGCGCCTGTGCTGAAAATCTTTCTCGCCGCGTCCGTCATCGTACTGGCCGCCAGCGGGCAGGCCGCCTCGGTTGTGCCGGGCATCGAAACCTTCCTCGCCGACGTCCCTGCCGCCCTTCGCGGCAAACGTGTCGCGCTGATCACCAACCACACCGGCATCGATCGGTCGCGGACGGCCGACATCGACCTGATCGCCGGTCACGAGCACCTGAAACTGGTCGCGCTGCTTGCGCCCGAGCACGGCATCCGCGGCGACGCGCAGGACGGTGTGAAGATCGAGAACGAAACCGATCCCAAGACCGGCATCCCTATCCACTCGCTCTACCTGTCAGAGGATCGTGGGCCTACAGACGCCATGCTGAAGGACGTTGACGCGATCGTCTACGACCTCCAGGAAGTGGGAGGGCGCACGTGGACGTATGTGTCGACCATGGCGCTGTCGATGCAGGCCGCGGCGAAGAAGGGGATCCCTTTCGTTGTGCTCGATCGCCCCAATCCGATCGGCGGGGAGATCGTCGAGGGTGCGCTGCTCGATCCGAAGTTCACGTCGTTCGTCGGGATGTACCCGATCCCGGCACGGCACGGCATGACGGTCGGTGAGCTCGCGATGCTCTTCAACAAGAACCACGGCATCGGCGCAAACCTGATCGTCGCGCCGGTGAAGAACTGGCGCCGCTCGCAGTGGCAGGACGAGACCGGGCTGCCGTGGATCAACCCGTCGCCCAACCTGCGTTCGCTGGCCGCGTTGACCAGCTATCCGGGGTCCGTCTACTTCGAAGGCACGAACCTGTCGGAAGGTCGCGGCACCGACCGTCCGTTCGAACAGATCGGCGCCTCCTGGCTGAAGGCCGCGGACATCGTGGCAATCATGAATGGACGCAAGCTGCCGGGGATCCGCTTCGAAGCGATCACCATGGCGGTGTCGCCGGCGGCGGCGAAGTTCAAAGGACGGACGATTCCGGCGATCCGCTTTGTGGTCACCGATCGAC
>JACDDJ010000173.1:5749-6499 GCA_013817065.1 Acidobacteriota bacterium | reverse complement strand
CCCGTGCGCACCGCGCTCCTGCTGATCGATGAGATCCGCCGTCAGCATCCTGCAGATTTCGCGTGGAGCAAGACTATCGACCGACTCACCGGCTCCGACAAAGTGCGGCTGTCAATCGAGACCGGCACGCTGCCGGCGCTGCTCGAAGAGTGGGACCGTGAAGCGGCGCAGTTTCGTGACACCCAGAAGCCTTTCCTGCTGTATCCCTGACGGGCCTGAAGGTCGCATACTCTGGCGATGATGCCTCTCACTCTGCTCTGCATCGCCACCTATCTCAAGGGCCACGAGTTCCTCCGCGAGTGCCACCGGCAGGGATGCCGGGTGCTGCTGCTCACCGAGGAAAAGCTGCGCGACGCCGATTGGCCGCGTGAGGCAATTGATGATTTCTACTTCATCCGTCGGGAGATGCCGCACGAGGACATCCGTAAGGGCGCGGCACACCTGGCGCGACGAGAGCCCATCGACCGGATCGTCGCGCTCGACGACTTCGACGTCGAGCTTGCCGCGATGCTCCGCGAGCATCTCTTTATCCCCGGGATGGGCGAGACGACGAGCCGGGCGTTTGGCGACAAGCTGGCGATGCGCCGCCGGGCGCGAAGCGCCGGGATTCCATGCCCGGAGTTCGTCCACGTCCTGAATGAGGACGCGATCCGGGAGTGGACCGCCAGGGTGCCGCCACCATGGGTGCTGAAGCCTCGCGGCCAGGCCGCCGCCATCGGGATCAAGAAGCTCACTTCGCCGGACGAACTC
>JACDDJ010000173.1:0-5739 GCA_013817065.1 Acidobacteriota bacterium | reverse complement strand
GACGAACTCTGGGCGGCAGTCGACGGTGCCGGTGATCTCTTCGCGGAATATGTGCTCGAACAGTTCATCCCCGGTGACGTGTTCCACGTGGACTCGATCGTGTTTGATCGACAGGTCCGCTTCGCCGTGGCGAGCCGATACAGCACGCCGCCACTGGCGGTCGCACACGAGGGCGGGATCTTTGCGACGCGGACGCTGGCACCGTCCAACCCGCTCACGAACGCGCTGCTGCCGTCGAACGCGCGCGTCCTCGAAACGTTCGGCTTGATGCGCGGCGCATCCCATACCGAGTTCATCCGCTCGCTCGCGGGTGACTGGTATTTCCTCGAAACGTCGGCGCGCGTCGGAGGTGGGTTCATCGTGGACGCGGTCGAAGCCGCGACAGGTGTGAACCTGTGGAGGGAGTGGGCGAAGGTCGAAATCGCCGGCGAGAGCGGCACCTACGATCCGCCCTCCGTCCGCGAACACTGCGGCGGCATCGTCCTGTCACTCGCGCGGCAGGAGCAGCCGGATCTCTCGGCGTATACCGATCCAGAGATCGCCGTGCGGGTGCGCAAGTCGCACCACGCCGGACTGATCGTCACCTCGCCGGATGCAGATCGTGTGGAGGCGTTGATCGACGACTACACACGACGCTTCTACACGGACTTCCATACAAGCGCGCCGCCGCTGTCGAGTGCCGTGGACTGAGGCTGGAGGTGCGCCGCGCTTTGCGCGAGAGCTCATTCTCCCCGTGTGTCCCCGTGTTCGCGCCGATCCCGAGCGCCAGCGACAGGATGGCGACGCTTGCGAATACTGGATTGCGGCGCAGCCCGCGGAACGCTAGCTTCAAATCGCCCTTCACCGTCGTCATGGTCCTATTGGACGGAACGAGTGGGCGTTCTGGTTGCCGCGACTGAGACGTTGTCCGGCTGCCGGGACGCGAGCCCGGCAGCCGGATGACCTCAGTTAGTTGATCTTCATCACCGTCAGGAACGCGCGGTGGCCTTGGCCCCCGTCGTACATGGCCAGTTCGCAGTAGTTATAGCCGGCGACCCGCAGCCGGAGCACAGCATTATCGGGAATGGTGACCAGAGCTTCGCCGGCGAATTGACCGCCGTAGTAGTACGAGCTTCCAAACGTCAGCGCTGGCTGCGCGACCCCGTTGACCAGCACCTCGATCTTGCACTCGTAACGAGCCGCGGCACCTACCGCCACGCGGAAGGTCGACGCGATTCCATTACCGCCGAGCAAAATGGTTCCCATCGTGGGATCGACGATGGCGTTCGACGTGGCGCCGGCGCCTGCCGGACCTGTGGGTCCCGACATGCCTGCGCCTGTCGGACCTTGAGGTCCCTTGGGACCTGCCGGTCCCGCAGAACCGGTCCCACCCACCGCGACGAGGAAGGTTACCGTCGCCGAGGTTCCCAACCTGACCGACGCGGACGGGTGATCCGCCGGGACCCAGCTAGCCCTGCACATGAACCTGGTAAGGTAAGAGGCCGTCTGACGGCGGCGACGAGTCATTTGGGGTTGCGAGTGGCCGCTGACCCTTCAGTCAGCGCCAGACGTCCTAGTCCAGGTTAAACTGATGCACGCCCGGGTGCGACTGAAGCGCCTGTTTCAGTGCTGTTTTCTGAACTCGTCTAGACTAGTTCGTCGTACGCCGGATAGACGGCCCGGGCCGCGTCTTCCGGAGAAGAGCCCTGCCGCAGCATCCCGGCCGCTTTCATCATCTCGAATTCGCCCATGCTCAGCGTGAGCGGCTCCCGGGAGACCTTTACCTTGATCTTGTCCACAGCGCTGGATCGATAGGCTCAACGGCACGGCTGGGGATCAGACCTCGGCGATCGCGCCGAGGCTGAGCAGGAGAATGATGGCCGCTGGCAATCCCATCATGTTGCCTGAGTCCGCCTGACGAAACATCCAAACCGAGACGCCCACGCCAAACAGGCCCGCCGCAACCATGGCGATTCTGGCGATTCTGTAGACGCCCGTGAGCGCGCCTCTGACGTGATCGAGCCGACGGAGAAACGTGCGCGTCTCAGGTGTGATCGTCTGACAGCGCCGTGGCCGTCGTACTCGCGATCTGATCGAAAGTGGCTTTCGGGACCGGCAGGCGACTGCTCATGTCGAGCTGCCATGCTGTCGTCTCTTGCGGCCCAGGCTTGCTCCTGACGATCAACCAGTAGGCGGCAAGGACGAGGCTGAAGGTGGCGATGAAGACGCCGATCAACACCAGCGTAGACAGATCGCCGCCAATCTCCACCACCGCAAAGATCCGGGGCGTGAGCCGCGCCATCAAGGTTCACCACCTTTGTTCGCCGGAATAGCCTCCGCCGCGCAGGGACGCCTCGCTTCGCGGGCGTCGGAGCAGAGGGTACTTCAGGCTCGTCTCCCCGCAAGCCTTCGGCCCGAGAAAACGACTACGCGCCGATCGTGTGAGCCGCGACCCTGTCGAATACTCAAGTTTCTCCGCGGTGAGGTGGCCGAGTGGCCGAAGGCGGCGGTTTGCTGAGGCTGCCAGGGCGATGAAGATCGGCGTCAGCGAGAGAAGGCTGCTCAAGGCACGCCGTCCGGCGCAGCTGCGCGCGGCGCGATCAGGTATCAATGTGACCGAGCAAGTGCTTCTGGAAAAAGAGTTACCGGCGGATGTGTCGTGAGGGTGATCACGTCACAGGTTCTGGTCGTCCTCTAGCGATTCGAGCAGCTGAAGCCGAGGGCGCAACAAGCTGACTGAACGCCCGCGACACGTTCGATCCAATCACTGACGGACGAGGCGGCCGCTGCTGAACGAGAGTTCCGGACACGTGCCTGCGACCAGCACCGAGTTGATGAACATCGTGGATAGGTCTTCGGAGAGTTCGGCGATGATCTCGAGACGCTGCGTGTCGCCGACGACATCCGGAAACGCCACGCGTCCTCGCGCACGGCGCGTGATCACCGCTTTGGGAAAGCACTGCGTGTTTGAGAATGTCACGGTGCCCGAGAGCACGTAATTCGCCTCTCCATCGGCGTACTGGCCATCTGCATGTCGACCTGGGAGTGAATCTACTGCCTGCAAATGGTGACGAGCATCCCGTCGCTGTCGCTCGAACCGGCCCTATTGCCGCTTGACAGTTATCGTCGTTCCGTTGCTGTCGCGATCGGGATCGTGATTGCCGGCGGGCTTGAACACGAAAAGCGAATGGTTCGCGCTCGTCACCGTGAAGCTGGCGGTACGCGCCGTTCGCGGTATCCCGCTCCTCGACAGCCGACACCTGCCGGCAGAGTCGGTCGTACAGGTCCCGGAGGAGCCGTCGTTCCACGCCCCGCTGACGGTGACCCCGTCAGCCGGACCATGGCTCTCCACGTGCAAGCCGATCGTCACCGTCGCGGTCCACGATTTCCGCAGTGTCGCGCCCGTGCCGTCGAGATCACCGACATGCATGGTGGGCGGCGGAGGGGGTGGCGGCGGGACCACCACCGTCACCGTCTGGCTGGCCGTGCTGGTCTGGTTGGCGACGTCGGCGACCGTCAGGGTAACCGTGTAGCTGCCCGCCGCAACGTATGTGTAGCTTCCGACCCTGGCGCGTAAGTAAGACCCATCGCCAAAACTCCAGGAGAACCAGGAAATGGTCCCATCGGGATCTGACGATGCCGAGGCATCGTAATCGCAGGTGAGCCCGGTGCACGTGATCGTGAACGATGCCACCGGCAGGGCGTTGGCGACGGTCAACGTCTGTTGGCGTGGGGTACTCTCTCTTCCACCGCTATCCGTGACAGCCAACGACGCTGTGTACGTTCCGGTCGCGTAGGTGTGCGTGAATATCGGAGAGGCGTCGTACCCTCCGTAGTTGCCATCACCGAAAGACCAGACGTACTGGTTGATGGTCCCATCCGAATCAGCGGACCCGGATCCGTCGAATGTGCACGTCCCTCCGTTGCACGCAACCGTGAAGGACGCGACAGGTGGAACATTCGTGTTCAGGCGTCGGCGCGTCACGTCCCTGGCGCCCTGTTGGTTCAGCGCCGCCGCCGTCGTTGGTCAGGTTGACGTAGCTGTCGTCGAGACGATGGAGCGCGAAGAGGTCGCCGCTCTCACTCACGAAGGCAATCCGCAAACCATCAGGGGACCACGTCGGGCTGCTACCGAACCCGATCTGCGACGGCTCCTCTATCTCTGTGGTGCCGCCTTCAACGGTGAAAAGCTGGCAGCGAGACTCCCAGTAGCCCGCTTCCCAGATCCCCGGATAACACCAGTCGTAGGCGAGACGGTGAACCGGCACGACGCTCTGGCCGCGTGCGCCATGCTGCAGCGGGACGACGAGGCAGACGAGAACGATGAGCGCAAGTTTTTTCATGATCCTGCCACCCAGGTGAAATCTTTCGCCGGGCTCGTGCCGGCGGCGACACCGCTTTTGTCAGAGCGAAAATTGATAACGGAAGCCTATGGTGCGGGGGATCCGGACTACTCCAAATCCTCCGTAGGCGTCGCCGAATTGATTGAGTTCGACCAGACCAGAGTCGTCCACCGGGCTGTTCCTGCCTCACACTCAGCCTTGGGCGCTTCGTCGGCGCGCGTGATGTCGTTCTTCGGACCCGGTCGGGAACAGTACTGGAAAATCGCCGTGCCGCTCGTCACTGGACCTGCGGAGCTGGTGACATGCGCCTTGAGAGTCACCTCCTGCCCGACGACGAGACTCTCTACGGGTTGGCCCCGGTTCAGAAAAGAGAGGTCATACGTGCCGGGAGCGGCGGCGGTCCGCGCGCTCAGCTCGCTTGCCGCGGCAGCAGCCCCTGCGGGTTCAACCGGCGACTGCCGCGAGCATCCGACGAGCGCCACGCCACTGAGAGCAACGGCGATGAGACACAGCCTTTTCATGATTTCCTCTCGTGCCACCCTCGTGGCGATTATTGGATGTTGAAGCATCTACTGATGCGCCGGCTGGGCCGCGGGCTCCCCCGGTGACAGAGGTGATCACGCCGATGCCAAAGGAGGCCCGCGGTCTATCTTCGAGTCATGTGAGTTTCACCAGGCCACTTCAATTTCCAGGCACCTTCACACTGGTCGGCGAGATAACGAGCTGACCTCCAACAATCTCGATGTCGCAGATGGTGGTCGCCACGGTTTCCGTGAAGTAGGCTCGGCGCTCCCCGTCCTTTGTCCCGAACCGGACCTGGAAGGCTCGATCAGCCCTCAGGAAATTGCCGCTGACCGGATATCCCTGAAAACTCCGGCCGTCCGCCGCCCAAATCAGCGAATTGCTGGTCATGTCGAAACGCACGATCTGATCCTGTACGTCACGGACGTCGGAGGTCGAGAAGGTGGAGTCGGGGTCGCGGAACATCACGAGCTGCACGGGGCCCGGCGGTTGTGAGGGGGTCGTCGGGGTCGTCGGAGTGGTGGGTGCGGATCCTGAGCCGCCGCAGCCGGCCATTCCCGGCGTCAGGACGAGAAACAGAATGATGGTGGACATCCTCATGGTCAACCTCTTTCGGCCACGTATCTGTGGCGGCAAACGGACGATCAACTGTTCGACCGACGTGCGGTCACCGCACGCCGCAGCCCTCGGATCACCCCTGTCATTCGGGAGTCCGGTACTGGGCGTAGGCTTCATACTGCGCTCATGGCCGCGCCGCCCATTCACCCCTGCTCGGGAAGCCGCTGAAGCCGGGCGAGGGGGTGAACGTGATCTGCGTGATATCGCTGCCGTCGGCATTCATCGTGTAGATCTCGAAGTGCCCACGCGTTCCCTGGGCGCCGACGCGGCGGTGGAA
>JACDDJ010000796.1 GCA_013817065.1 Acidobacteriota bacterium | reverse complement strand
GGGCGGCTGCTGGCCCGCGGGTGGCGTGGCCGGCGGCGGCTGGGTCGTGGGCGGCGGCGGCACGGGCGGCTGCTGCGCCAGCGGCTCGGCCTCGAACATCACCACCGCACCGACGATCGCGGCGGCCGTCAAGGTCGCTCCTCCGAAACGTTGCCATCTCATCATGTCGCTCCCGTGCTGGTTCTACTTCTTGCTCGACATCGCGTTGAGCATCTTCTGCATGAAATCGATCTCGGTGGTCTGGTCGGCGTACACGTCGGACGCGAACTTGAACATGTCATCGTCCTGGAGCGCGCCGTATGCCTCGAAGAGCTCGTCGACCATGCCCAACGCACCCTCGTGGTGCTTGATCATGGCGGCGAGGAAGAGGCGGTCCCATTCGGGTCCGCGCGCCTTGTCCAGCGCGGCCATTTCTTCCGGCGTGAGCATGCCGGGCATCAGCATGTCGTGGGCGACGCCGTTCATAGTGTGCTTGTGATGGGTGGCGTCGGCAGCCGGGACCACCTGTCCACGGTCGCGCAGCCAGTTACGCATCAGGGTGATCTCGTCGGTCTGGGCGACGAGAATCCGCTCACTCAGAATCTTCACGTCCTCACGCGCGCCGTGCGTCGTGGCCATCTTCGCCATCAGCACGGCCTGCGCGTGATGCGGGATCATCCCCTGCATGAAGGCCACATCGGCGTCGTTATAAGGTCCGCGTACCAGATCCGGCCGGGGCCTGGGGTCAGGAGGCTGTTGGGCGACGCCGGTCACGGGCGTGATCAAGGCCAGGGTGAGAACGGTTGCGATCAGTCGGTGATGGTGCATCGTCGTGTTCCGAGGGACGAATTGTATATCGAGCGGGATCAATGAACGCAGTCGCCCGGGAGCAGCGCCGCCACCGCATCGACGAGCCGGCTGGCGTCCACGGGCTTCGAGAGGTGGATCTGAAAGCCGGCGGCGCGCGCCTGGTCCGCATCCTCCTTGCGGGCGTACGAGGTCAGAGCGATCGCGGGCGTGGCAACGCCGTCGCGCCGCAGCGAACGGATCAGCGAGTAGCCGTCCTCTTCGGGCATGCGGACGTCCGAGATGAGGACGTCGGGCGGCCCGGCCAGGATCTCGCGGCGGGCATCGCTCGCGCTCGAGACCGTCTCGACGTACGCACCGGCTGCCTCGAGCGTCACGCGCACCAGGTCACGGGCGTCCTCGTCGTCTTCAACCACCAGGACGCGGGCAGCGTAGAGGCGCTGCGCCGCCGAAGCGGATCGAGGCTGCGCTTCGGCGCGCGGTTGAAGTCCCGAGGCCCCCGGCTCGTGCACCGGAAGCGTCACCGTGAAGGTCGCGCCTAAGCCCGCACCGCGGCTTTCGGCGCGAATGCCCCCGCCGTGCAATTGCAGGATGTGACGGGTGATCCCGAGGCCAAGTCCCAGGCCTGACTGGCTGCGCGAACGTGGATCCTCCTGGCGGAACCACTCGAAGACATATGGCAGGAAGGCCGACGAGATCCCTACGCCTGTATCGGTGACGGACAGGACCATCTCCCGGTCGCCGCGTGACAGCCGCAGGTTGATGTGCCCCTGTGGGTCCGTAAATTTGATGGCGTTCCAGACCAGGTTCGAGACCACCTGCTCGAGCCGTCGCGCATCGCCAAGCACCAGGCCGCTATCGGTCAGTTCGCTATGGATCTCGACCTGCTTCTCAGCCGCCTGCGGGTGGATCTGGTCGAGCGCCTGCTCAACGACGTCTGCCATCTTCACCGGCTCGTGCGTCATGCGCAGGCGGTTAGATGCGATGCGGGAGACGTCCAGCAAGTCCTCGATCAGCCGGCTTTGCGCCCGCGCGCTGCGCTCGATGACGGCAAGTCCGTGCGCCATCCGATCTGCCGGCACATCGGGTGCCCGCAGCATGTGCGCCCAGCCGAGCACGGCGGTGAGCGGTGTGCGCAGCTCGTGCGACACCGTGGCAAGGAAGTCGTCCTTCGACCGGTTCGCTTCCTCCGCCTCGCGTCGCGCCGTCTGCTCCTTGGCGACGAGCTCAGCGAGCTCGTTGGACATCTCGTTGAAGGCGTGCCCGAGTGCGCGTACCTCTGACGGCCCGCGGAGCGGCAGGGGACGTTCGAAGTGCCCGGCCTGAAGTTTCCGCGCCGACTGGGCGAGCCGCCTCACCGGCGCCGAGATCCACTGGGCCGCGACCAGTGACAACAGGGCGCCGGCGATCACGAACCAGAAAACGCGCTCGACCAGGACGGCCCGGAGCCGGTCGGCCGGTGCGAGCGTTTCGGCGTAGCGGAGGCTCGCTCCAACGCAGGCATCGCCGAGG
>JACDDJ010000795.1 GCA_013817065.1 Acidobacteriota bacterium | reverse complement strand
GTGCTGCACGCCGCGGGCATTACGAAGACCATCAATCCCGGCCGTCAGCCGATGGCGGAAACGGTCCGTGCCTATGCGCCAGACGGCGCCGACATCGTGGTCGATTGCGTCGGCAACCAGCTCGACGCGGCGCTCGATGTCGTCCGCACCGGCGGGCGGATCTCGCTCTTCGGGATGAACATGCACGCGCGCCCGGCCGTCCGGCAGAACACGATTACGCGCAATGAGCTGACGGTGTATGGCAGCTACGTCGGCGTGAACACGTTCCCGCGCGCCATCTCCATCCTGGAGCGAGGCGTGATCAAGCCGTCCGCCCTGATGTCGGCCGTTGTTCCCCTCGAACAACTAACCGAGGCGCTGGACCTGCTTCGCTCGGGGAAAGCAATGAAGGTCGCGATCAAGCACTGAGCTCAGCCCCGGGGCACGCCTCACACATATCGGCGTACTGCTTCAGCGCCTGACTTCGGTGGCTGCTTCCGTGTGGTCGGCTGGTCGCGATCGCGACAGCCCACATCCGTATCACCAGCACGACGATGATGCCGGCCGCGTGCCTGGTCCGCAATAGAACCGTCGGCCGAAAACCTGCCATTGACGCGTAATATACGGACCTGCTCGCGCAGCTGTCGTCGCACAGGTATTCTGCGGTCTTGCTCGGCGAGTCTGGAGGCACGCACATGTCGGAGTCATTGAAGGTCACAGCGCGTGTTATCTCCCGGCGGACGGCCCTTCGGACATTGGGAGCCGGCGCGGGTGCGACTGCCCTGCTCCCGTGGCTGTCGGACGAGGGCCTGCTCGCCTTCATGGAAGTCCAGCGGCGTGCGGGGGTACCGGCTCCGAGAGTGGTGCCTGCGGCGCGCTTCGCCACCCTGCAGGCGCTCGTCGAGGCCATCATCCCGGCCGATGAGCGGTCCCCGGGCGCGCGCGAGGCGCGGGTCGCCGATTACGTCGATCTGCTCCTGAGCGAGTCCGATGAGGCGCTGAAGGCGCAGTGGCTCGAAGGGCTGAAGGCGCTCGACGCCGAGGCCGCTGCCCGGTTCGGATCTCCGTTCGCCCGACTCGGCCCGGCCGACACCGACACCCTGATGACCTTCATCAGCGCGCATGAGACCGAAGTGGTGACGCCACTTGAAACGTTCTTCGTGCTGGCAAAGCAGGCGACGATTCACGGCTATTACACCTCCGAGATCGGCATTCACAAGGAACTGCGCTACAAAGGCAACCAGATGCTCCTCGAATTCGTCGGGTGCGCCACGGTGGACGGCAAGGATTGCCCGCATTGCGGGCAGCAGGCGGAGAAATAGCATGCAAGCTGATCGAACGATCACGGTGGGTCTTGGCGACGTCACGCGCGAGTCGCGCCGGCTGGCAGCCGCCATCACCCCGGAAAGCGGCCGCTGGGACGTCATCGTTGTCGGCAGCGGGGCAGCCGGCGGGATGGCCGCCTTCCAGCTGGCGACGGCCGGCATCAAGGTCCTGCTGCTCGAGGCGGGCAGGATGATCGACACCCAGAAGGAATATCGCACGATGGAATGGCCATACGCCTCGCCGCGCCGGCAGCGGCTTCCGCCAGATGAGCGCGCGATCGGCGTGGCCGAGTACAACTTCCTCGACCGGCCGTACGGCAACAATCCAGCGTTTGACAAGTACAAGAAACTCGCGTCGTACGCCGGCAACACGTTCACACGAAATTGGGTGGTCAACGAAAAGGAGCATCCAACCACGGGAACGCCCTTCGCGGGCGTGCGGGCGCGCGTACTGGGCGGCAGGACGAACTTCTGGGGACGCGGGGCCCTGCGCTACGGGCCCATGGAGTTCAAGGCCGCCAGCCGTGACGGCTTTGACGTGGACTGGCCGATCACGTACGACGATGTCAAGCCGTACTACGACAAGGTGGACGTCCTGCTCGGCTGCTCGGGGAGCAGCGAAAACCTCGTGCAGGTGCCCGACGGCGTGTTCCAGCGCCCATCCAAATTGAATTGCGTCGAAGTGGAGTTCAAGCGCGCGATCGCGAAAATGGGGCGCCACTACATCCCCGGCCGCGCCGGCGTCACGACGGAAGGCGTGCTGAACAAGTACCGCACGCGCTGCATGGGACGGGGGCGGTGTGGCCGGGGCTGCGATCTCCAGTCGTCTTTTCACTCCCCCACGGCGCTGATCTATCCGGCGCGCGATACGGGCAACCTGACGGTGCGGCCCTACTCGATCGTCTCGCAAGTGCTGCTCGACGAAACCACCGGGCGGGCATCTGGCGTCCGCGTGATCGATGGCAACACCCGCGCCGTCATGGACTTCACCGCC
>JACDDJ010000794.1:424-2299 GCA_013817065.1 Acidobacteriota bacterium | reverse complement strand
CCCCAGCCGGCATCGCCCCACATGCAGAGCGCCTGCCCTGTCGAGGCGCGGAGTTCCGCGGCGATGTTGCCGGTGCGTCCGACGAGTCCGGTACTTCCCCACCGCACCCGCGGCTCAATGACGCGGTGAGAGCGTCGCAGGAATTCCACTGCGCGCTGCGCGATCGCCTGGTCGATATCGACAGCGAGCAATCCGTGGCGGCAGACCGCGCAGTGACCGCAGGGCCGCGCGTGCGGGTCGTCCAGCGCCTGCGCGACGAACTCCATCAGGCAGCTGCGGCTGTCGACGAAGGCCTGGATCGCGGCCAGCTCCTCGTGGCGCGTGGCCGTCACCCGTTCGAACCGCGTGACGTCGGGGTTCCACGGATTGGCCGTCCGGAAGTACTTCGACCCCTCGCGGGCGACAGCGCCGTCGACTTCGAGGAACTTGAGGCACTGTTCCAGCTTGCCTCTCCGGAGGTTCACTTTTCGCTCGAGTTGCGCGGTGCTGATCGCCGTGTCCGCGGCTTCGACCGCCCCGAGCACTGAAGTCAGCGCCTCCACCCCCGGAAAGGCATGGCGGATGAAATATTCCTGGATCTCATCGTCCTCACGTCCGCTCAGGAGAACGGCGTAGGCTTCCGGCACTGAACGCCCGGCCCGGCCGATCTGCTGGTAGTACGCGATCAGCGACCCTGGCCGCTGGTAGTGAACGACGAAGCCCAGGTCGGGTTTGTCGAACCCCATTCCGAGCGCGACGCTGGCGACCAGCGCCTTCACTTCATTCTTCAGCAGGCGTTGCTCGAGCGCCTCACGGCTCATGCCCTGCGGCATTTGCGCGTGATAGGCGGCCGCGTCGATGCCGTTGTGCCGCAGCCATGCCGCCACGCGATCGCAGTCCGCGGTCGTCAGGCAGTAAACGATGCCGGATCCTGGAAGGCCGGGAAGATGCTGCGCCAGCCACGCGAGGCGTGAGGCCTGGCCGGGGAGTCTGATCGCCTGAAGCCGCAGCGAGTCGCGAGTCAGCGGTCCGCGCGAGACGCGGAGTGCGTCCCCGATCTGCGCCTGCACATCAGCGACGACACGGTTGTTCGCCGTCGCTGTCGTTGCCAGCATCGGGACATTCGCGGGCAGCCCCTGGACGATCCGGACGAGACGCCGGTAGTCAGGACGGAAGTCGTGCCCCCAGTCCGAGATGCAGTGCGCCTCGTCGACGACGAGAAGCCCGAGGCCGAGGCGGATCTGCGGGATCGTCCTCGTCTGGAACCGGTCGTTCGCGAGTCGTTCCGGCGACACCAGCAGAACGTCGATCTCGTCGGCAGCGAGCCGGCTCTCAATGGCGTCCCAGGCGTCGACGGTATCGCTGTCCATCCGCGCGGCGCGTATGCCGATGCGTTCGGCCCCTTCCACCTGGTTGCGCATCAATGACAGCAACGGGCTGATCAGCAGTGCCGGACCGAGACCCTGCTCGCGAATAATCTTCGTCGCGATAAAGTAGACGAGGCTCTTGCCCCATCCGGTCCGCTGCACGAGGAGCGTGCGAGCGCGTTCATCGACAGTCGCGAGGATTGCTTCGAGCTGGCCGTCACGAAATCGTACGTTCGGTCCCAGCATCGCGCGCAGGAGTTCGTCGGCACGAGAGGCGGTGGCTGTCATCGACGTCACGATCTCATCGTCCACAATCGCGCGTCAACGGTGGCAGATTCTGCCATCTGTTCGACGCGGGGCGGGTTGCACCGCTGCTCCAGACGATGGTAGCGTCGTCGCCACGGCGGGCCGGCATGGCATTGGCGAGATCTCCCGCACGTCCGTTCGCCGCCGATTGGCCGACGGCAATGGGCGAGGAGATCGACAATGCCGCCGCAACCCCTCCAAATCAGAGTAGAAAGCCTCGAGA
>JACDDJ010000794.1:0-414 GCA_013817065.1 Acidobacteriota bacterium | reverse complement strand
GAACAATTGCCCGGCCGGATCGACGAACTGACGTCGCAGGTTTCGCAACTGCGTACCGAGATGCGTGGTGAATTTTCTGCCGTGCGTGCCGAGATGGCCGAGCAGGGTGCCACCTTGCGAGCCGAGATGGCCGATCAGGGCGCCGCGATCATCTCCACCTTGCGAGCCGAGATGACTGACCAGGGCGCCACGATCATCTCGACCTTGCGTGCCGAGATCGCCGAACGGGCGACTGCGGTCGAGATGCGCGTCCTCCACGAGGACCTCGTGAGCCGCCTCGCGCTGTTGCACGAGGGCCAGGCGCCGCGACCCAAGCGAAAGCCGAGGCCGCGGAAGTAGACGTAGGCGGCAGATCTTGTCCACCCACAGGCCAAAGCACGGGGTCGCCTTCGCGAAGCATCAACGGTGTTTGGC
>JACDDJ010000172.1 GCA_013817065.1 Acidobacteriota bacterium | reverse complement strand
GGACGAGTGTTCCGGAGGCGACGTTCCAGTCCCACAGTCCATGGCGCGCGTTGCCGAGCGCCAGTTTCAGTCGTTCCTCGCTCGTGGCAAGTGCCTCGGCGGCGGCGTCACTCTGTGACGCGCGCTCGCGGGCCAGTTGCATCAGGCGTACGCAGATGCCCGTCAAGACCGCAAGGGCGCACCCGAGCGTCAGTGTGGTCGCGAATACCAGTGGGCCGGATTCCCCAGGATAGGTCGCCATCAGCGTGGCGCCCAGGAGCATCGCCCCTGAATACACGCCGGTCGCCGAGGCGTGAGGCAACCAGCGCGGCAAGCCGCCGCACCGATCGCCATCCCTCCATCCGAGCAGCAGTAGTCCGGTCGCACAGATCAACGCACCCACGGGACCGAACGCCGGCATGCCGCTCAGGAACTCGGTCGCCGTCCCGTGATGTGGACCAAATAGCCGTTCGACGACCACGAACGACGAGAGCGACACGAGCGAGAGTCCGGCCATCCCGCCAACCGTGGCGCCCAGCCGCGGCAGCGCAGCGGCCAGGAAGCTCAGGCCGATGATCAGGAACGCGGCGGCGCTTCCGGACGAGACGCCCAATGCCCAGGAATCGACCGGCGCCGCGGAGCCGACGAGCCCCGTTGCGCCGGGCAGGGAAGGCAGGGCCGGCAAGGTGAGCGCGAGAAGTCCTCCGCCGATGGCGGTCTGGATAAGGAACCGTCGAGAGGCGCCGGCGAGCAGCCCGATGGCGCACACGAGCAGCATGGCGGCTTCGATCGGCACCGCCACACCGGTGCCCATCAGGCCCCAGGGCCGGGCCCGGTTTGCGAGTGGCACGAGGCACAAGAGTGCGAGGATCGTGGAGAGCACGCGGACGCAGCGCGTCAGTCGGGCGTCGGCGGCGCCAGGCGCAGGATGCATCAGTGCCTCAGGCCCACCGGGTCACGCTGCCACGTCGCCGTCCGGGTCATCTCTCCCCACGACGCCTTCCGTCCGGTTGCCCACTGCCATAGACCAATGAGCCGCCAGACGTTGTTCATCTGCCGGTAGCCGAAGCTTTCCAGCAGGACGGCGCCGAACAGAATCAGGATGTCGGTCATCCGCGGATAGACATGGAACGCCATCTCTTCCAGCAGCAGGCCAGTGATCGACAGCAGCACGCCCAAACCGACCGCGAGCGCAAGGAACACCAGTGTGCTCTGCAGCGAGACGGCTCCCGTGGCAAGTCCAACGGCGAAGAACAGGTAGCCGGCCAGCTCCACGACCGGGCTGGCAAACTCGAAGAGAACGGCGAACGGGAACGCGATCCAGCCGACCGCACCACCGCTCCTGCTGAAGAGCAGTTGCCGGTTGAGCGAGAGGCTCTCGGCCAGGCCGCGCTGCCACCGGATCCGCTGGCTTCGCAGCACGCGTCGGCTTTCAGGCGCTTCGGTCCAGCAGACCGGGTCCGGCACGAACACGATGCGGTACGGTTTGCCTTGATGGCGGAGCAACCGGTGCAGCCGCATTACCAGTTCCATATCCTCGCCAACGGTGTCGGTGCGAAAGCCGCCGGCCCCAACCACCGTTTCCTTGTGGAAGAGTCCAAAGGCACCGGAGATACAGAGCACGGCGTTCAACGGCGACCATCCGAGCCGGCCAAATAGGAATGCCCGCAGATACTCCACGACCTGGACGATGGCGAGCGGATTCCGCGGCAGCCCCGCTCGCACGAGGAAGCCGCCCGACACATCGCACCCATTTAACAGCCGGACGATGCCGCCTGCTGCGACGGTGCGCGAGTCCTCGAGGAAGGGCAGCACGAGCCGATGCAGGCTGTCGCGCTGGAGTACCGAGTCGGCATCGAGACTGCAGAAGAGCGGAAAACGACCGCCGTTGATGCCGGCGTTGAGAGCGTCAGCTTTGCCGCCGTTCTCCTTGTCGATGACCGCAAGCTCGGATGGGTTCTGGACCGGTACACGCCGCGAATCGGCTTGCAGTCGACGCGGACCCGAAACGCTTCAGGGACAAGCTCGAGGTTGAACTCGCGTCGCATGACGTCGAGCGTGCGATCGCGAGATCCGTCATTGACAACCAGGACCTCGAACTCGGGGTAGTTGAGCTGCAGCAGCGACCTGACCGACGCGACGATCGTCGCTGCCTCGTTGTGCGCGGGGACGATCAACGTGATCGGAATTTCGAGGCCCGAGTAAACCTGCGGCAACGTTTCGAGCGCGCGCGTCTGCATGCAGCGCGAGAGCTCGCGGAACGCGAGCACGTTGAGCGCAAGATAGCCGGCATTCAGCACGACGAAGTACCCGAGGACCGTCCACTGGACGGTATCGACGGCGAGTTCGATCACTGCAGCCTCATCTCTGCGCGCGCCTGGCTCAGTGCATGTCGCGCGAACTCGTTGTGATGCGTAGCCTCGAGTTGATCGAGTGCGGCTGGTTCTGCGGCAAGGATGGCGACCAATGCCTGTGCGGCGCGGTGCCGGACCCACCATTCGCTGTCCGACACGAGCCGCCGGAGCAAGGGCACGTCCTCAGGAAGTCCGATGCGTCCCAGGGCTGACGCTGCCTGCACGCGCACTTGCCACCGCGGATCCTCGCAGAAGCGGCGGACGATCTCGAGGTCCTGAGGATCTTCGAGTATGCGCAAGCAGGCGGTGATGACCTCGAGCTCATCGGTGAGCCGGATGATGCGGCGGACGGCGGGAATCGCCGTCTCGGCGTGAATGACGTCGAGGTAGCGGATCAGTCGCGGTGCATGTTCGGGCGGCGCTGCGAGCGCGGCTGCGGCCAGCGGCGCCGAAACCAGGTCGGGGCCGAGCGCGACCAGCAGCGTCGCGACCCGGGCCGCGGGCCAGTCGGCGCGAGCGAGCACGAGCGGGATGAGATGCTTGACCGCTGCCGGAGGATCGATGTGGACCAGCGCTCGCGCCGCCGCGAGCGACAACGAGACGTCCGCCTCGCGAGAGTAGCTGCAGAGAGGCGCCCAGACCGAGCGCTCCCGCAGCTGACCAAGCGTGACGATTGCGGTCAGCCGTTCCCGCAGGTTGCCATAGCGAAGTCGCCTCGCCGCGCGAGCCGGAATACCGACACGCCGCGCGACGTCGTTCAATCCGTCCGACGCCGTCCCGATGACCGACTCCTGGAGATGGTTCCAGATGTTGAAAAAGGTCATGACATCCGCCCCGGCCAGCCGCGGCAGGATCGCGGGCGGACCGCTTTGTGTCGCCTCGAGCAGGATCGGTTCCCAGGTCGCGAGGCAGCGCGCTTGCCGCCGGGTCCGCAGGATCAGGAAGACACGCATCAGCAGGACGATGCAGGCAAGGAGGAGCGCGGTGCTCCCGACCGCTGCCAGCAGCACGGTGACGGTTCGGCCGGTGATCATCGCGGTCAGAAGCGGAAGGCGATCCCGGCCGTCCCGCCTCGGCGTGTGTACTGGGTGCCCTGGTCGTGGACGCCGATCGTGTAGAGCACACCGACCCGGCGTCCGAGCCAGTGTCGTCCTCTCGCCGTAACCCCGCGGACGTCGGTGGCGCGAAGCTCGGCGCGGACATCCTGCTCGAGTTCGTCCCCCGCGGAAAACGCCACACCGAAGAGGTTGTCCTCACCGCGCCCGTAGGAGGCGTCGAACGATACGGCCTGGCTGAAGGAACCCTCGCCGGCGAGGAGCGCACCGAATGACGTGTACGCGAGACGAAATCGGCCGACGTATTTCTCGACGCCGGCGCTCAGTATCGTCACCTCACCCGTGTCGTAGCTGCGTGCGGACACCCCGCCATTGAGAACCCACCCTCGTCCGACCGGAGCATCGATGCGTCCCGCCACACCAAATCGAGGGGCGCGGTCACCGACGTCAACAATCCTGCGATGTCCGGGTCAGCGGCCGTCTTTCTTGAGCGTCCGGATCACACGTGTGAGGGCTTGCCCCTCGACACCGATCAGCGCCCGGACAATGTATTCACCGGGCGGCAGGGCGCCGATCGGGATCGCGGCCGTCGCGATGTAGCGGCCGCCGCCGGCAGACTCGATGGCAAACGGCGCTACCGCCAGCGGCGGCCCATTGAGAGTCGCCGCGATTTCCAGCGCGGAGGCGATCTTTGTCCCCGGACTCCCGCCATACATCTCGAGGTAGCCGATAGCGGCAGGCTCGGTCGAGAACTGCAGCTTCGGCATGAAGCCGCGCTCGCGCAACAGCCCGAGGACGAGCGAGCTGACCGTGAGTGGACCCGTCTGCACCACCTCGGCCTCGAGGTCGTAGTCAGCGGTGCCGCTGCGCCCGGCCGTGTCGATGGCCGCGACCCGAAGCCGGTAGGCGCCCGGCGCTGCCGGCATCGCGCCGATCACGAGCGACTGCTGGAGCTCGTCGCGCGTGGCGGTCCAGTGCGAGACCAGTTTTCCCTCACGATCGAACAATGCCGCGACCAGCGACGCGAACCTGACGCCGTCGTCGACGGGCTCAGTCAACGTCACGACGCGCAGTGACTTGCCGTCGGCTTCGAGCGCCGCGTAGCCGGTGGTACGGAGCGGCAGATCGCGGAATACGGTCGCGACGGAGAGCATCTCGCGCGTCGAGGGGTTGGTGGTTCGTGAGCCCGGTCCGGGCTGCGGGAAGGCGATGTGCGGCCGCGTGCGCAGCTGGACGCCCGGGCGCGAGACCTTGACCTCGAGTTGCTGCACGCGTCCACTCAGGTCGGCACGATCCGCATCGATCGTCGCGAGGTAGTACGAGGCGCTCTCGCGGATGACCCGGCCGAGCGCACCATCGGCGTTGTTGGTCAGTGGCAGCATCATTCCGCCGGTCACACCAACCAGGTGCTCGATGCCCTCGATCGGATTGTCGGAGCCGCGGTAGTTCGAACCGCCGATGTTCTCGGTCTGCTGGATCGCCGGCTTCGCCATGTTGTCACCCGGCTGAATGACATAGAAGTTTGCCCGCGCGGCGCCGGCCGCTTCCCCCACCTCCTTATAGAGATCCTGCCGCAGCTCGCACATTCCAGGCGCCATCGATATCGGCGCATCACGGCGCGGTGCGGCGAGCCCACCGGTGATGAACATCACGGTCAGCGGGGTCTCGCGGATGCCATGCTGCGAGTCGAGGTAGCCGGAGAGCGACTCCAGCGTGCGCCGCGTCCGGCACGCCAGCTGCGACCCGGTTTCATCCTGCGCCGCGTTGCCGGAGATGTTGAGGAGTGCGGTCCTGATCCGCGAGTGATCGGTCGTGAAGGGCACCTTCACGCCGCCGTAGGGCATCGTTATCAGTGACAGCCGATCGCGCGGCGAGAGCCGGCGCACCAGTACGTCGACCGCCTCGCGCAGCGGCGCCTCCCGTCCAGTGACAAACGAATCATCGTCGACGATGAGCGCGAGCGTCCGCCCGGTCTCGGTGATGTTATTTGTGCCGAATGGAAGCGGAAGGCCGGTTTCGCTCGGACCGGACGCCGCTGTCTCGATCAGCTGGAGCGAGCGGACGGCCCGAGTGCGGCCGCCGACGCGGATAGACACCTCTTCGGCGGCGAGGCCAGGCACGGGCCCTCCCTCGCGGCCGAGTGCAGCGAAGTCCACCGTCAGCAGGCTGGCGCCGCGTTCTTGTGGCGCGGGCTGTTGCTCGCCTTCTCCATCCTTCGGCGCGTGGCCGGCGTTCGATGGATTCAACGTCAACAGCAGGGCGCAGCAGGCCAGAGAGGGCAGGATCGTGCTCGGCATGAACAAGAGAATAGCTCTACTTGTGTCGTCGGCTGAGCGGCCATTTTGGGCGCCGAAATCCACCTCGTTGGATTGCGAACTCCAGATAATTGTTCGGGGCCGGCCGGTGAGAATCAGCGACCAGATTCCGATTGACGCCCCCGAGGGGGACGGCTTATCTTTGCGGATCTTTTGCACGTCTTTACACGCTTGGAGGGAGTCCGTGTTCCAACGAAGTCTTGTGTGCCTGTCTCTATTAGCGGCGTTGGTGCTGGGTGCCAGTCCGTCTCTCTTCGCGCAAGGCGCGGGATCCATCTCGGGGACGGTTGTCGACAGCGCCGGCGGTGCCATTCCTGGCGCGACCGTCAACGTGAAGAACGAGTCGGGAGCGTCCTTCGACGCGATCACCAACGGCGAAGGACTCTTTAATATTCCTGCCGTCGGTGCAGGCAACTACACGGTCACCGCCACACTGACTGGCTTCAAGACCGCGGTCATCAAAGTCAGCGTGCTGCCGAATACCCCGGTCACTGCGAAGATGGTGCTCGAGGTCGGGCAGATCTCCGAAACCGTCAACGTGTCGAGCAGTTCGGAATTGATCAACACGCAGACCGCGACCGTGTCGGCGACGCTGAACGCGGACCAGTTGAACCGGATGCCGACCCCGACGCGCAATGCGCTCAACGCGGTGACGTTCCTTCCGGGGATCAACACCCCTGGCACGAATCGCAATTCCACGATCAACGGTCTTCCCGAGTCGATGGTCCAGATTACGCTCGACGGTGTCAGTAATAACGACAACTTCCTGCGCTCGTCGGACTCGTTCTTCGCAAACGTGACGCCGCGCCAGGACGCCGTCGAGGCTGTGTCGGTCGTGCTGGCGGGCGGCGCGGCGAACGTCGGCGGCAGCGGCGCCGTCAGCATCAACTTCACGACGCGCTCGGGCACCAACCAGTTCAGCGGCACCGCCTACAACTACTTCCGCCATCCGGATCTGAACACCAACAACTGGCTCAACGAGCGCAACGGTGAGCCGAAAAACGACGTCAAGCTGTATCAGTACGGCGCTCGCCTCGGCGGCCCGGTCGTCATCCCCGGTCTGTACAACGGCCGCGGCAAAGCGTTCTACATGTTCCACTACGAGCAGCTGAGATTCCCAAACAGTTTCACCCGCCAGCGGACGATCCTCAATCCCGCGGCTCTCGACGGCAACTTCCTCTACAGCGTCGCCGGCGCCACCCGGTCCGTCAATGTGCTCGACGTCGCGCGCACCAACGGACAGATCACGGCGACCGACCCCACGGTGCTTGGCCTTCTGCGAGGGATCCAGGCGGCGGTTGCCACAGCGGGGACGGTCAGCCAGAACAGCGATCCCCTCACCCAGACGTTCAGCTGGCAGAGCCCCGGCGAACTGTTCGAGCACCAGCCGACCCTGAAGATCGACTACAACATTACCGACAAGCACCGGTTGAGCGGTTCGACCCAGGTCATCTTTGCGAAGCGCGATCCCGACTACTTGAACGGCGCCGACCGCCGCTTCCCCGGTGCGCCGGTCTATCGCCTGTTCTCGTCCACACGTCCGCTGCACTCCCTGGCGCTGCGCTCAACCCTCAGCCAGAATCTGGTGAGTGAGCTAAGAGGCGGCATTACTGCGGCGGGAGGTTCGTCGAATTTCGGTGCCCTGGAGAGTAACGGTCCCCAGAACTTCGCCGACCAGGGCGGCTTCGCGATCGACTTCGATGCCGACATCGGCTTGACCAACTGGCATAATCAGAACTCGATGAGCTGGCGATCGGCGCCGACGCTGAGCCTGGCCGAGAGCCTGACCTGGCAGAAGAACTCGCACAGCGTGAATTTCGGCGGTGAGATCACGAACGTTCGCGCCTGGGAGAACGCGCAGCAGTTCGTGCCCGGCATCAACCTCGGTCTGAACACGACCAACGATCCGGCCGCCGGGATGTTCAACTCCAGCAACTTCCAAGGCGCTTCAGCGGCGCAACTTTCCGACGCGCGGGACCTCTACGCGCTGCTGACCGGGCGTGTCGCCTCCGTGACCGGTGAGGCAGCCTTGGACCCGAAGACCAACAAGTACTCGGCGTTCAGCCCAAGGCGCCGGGAAGGCACCATCAACATGTACTCGCTGTTCGCGCAGGACTCGTGGCGCACGACCCCGACGCTGACGCTCAATGCGGGCCTCCGCTGGGACCTCCAGTTGCCCTTCACGGCAGTCAACGACACGATGTCGGCGGTGTCGTTGGAGTCGATCTGCGGCATCTCGGGCCTGGGCGACGGCGGGACGTATAGCAAGTGCAACTTCAATCAGCCCGGTGCGTCCGGCGGCGTCGTGCCGCAATACGTGCAACTGAGCCGCGGCACGCAGGGCTACGAAACCGACTGGAACAACTTCGCGCCGAACGTCGGCGTGGCCTGGCGCCCGAACGTTCAGAGCGGCTTCCTGCGCACGATCCTCGGCGATCCGGACCAGGCG
>JACDDJ010000004.1 GCA_013817065.1 Acidobacteriota bacterium | reverse complement strand
CACCGGGTTGAGGATCAACTCCGCGCTCGAGCGGATCGTCAGGCGCTGTCTCGAAAAATCACCGGACCGTCGCTTTCACTCGGCGCACGATCTCGCGTTCGCGCTCGAGACCGTTTCGAGTCCGTCCGCTCCGCGCGTCGACAGTGCCGCTGTCCCGGCGCTCGACACTAGACCACACCGGTTGACTGGTGCCCACGCAGCGTGGGTAGCAGCAGGAGCCCTAGCGCTGGCCCTGGCGGCGCTGGCCGCGTATGCGTTCACCGGCAGCCGGACGCCAGCGCCGCCGCTGCTGCAGCTGGACGTGTCGCTGCCACCGGGTCTGACGATCAACAGCTCCTCGGCGGCCGCGTTTGCCCTCTCACCTGACGGTCGAACCCTGGCCTACGTCGGGACGCTCAACGGCACGAGCATGATATGGCTGCGACCGCTGGATGCGCGCGACAGCGCACCGATCGCCGGCAGTGAAGGGGCAGCGTTCGCACCCTTCTGGGCCCCCGATAGTCTCTCGATAGGATTCTTCGCCGACGGCAAGCTGAAGCGCGCGGACCTCCGCGGCGGGCCCCCACAGACGCTGTGCGCTGCACCGGCGCCCCGGGGCGGGACGTGGAATCGAGATGGGGTCATCCTGATCGGCTCAAACGTCGGGCCTCTCATGCGGATTGCCGCGACCGGCGGCCGGTCAACACCGGCGACGACGCTCGACGCTTCTGTTCATGAGTCGTCGCACCGCTGGCCACAGTTCCTGCCGGATGGGCGGCACTTCCTCCTGCTCACCCGTCGATCGACCTTCGAGAACACGGGCGTCTATGTCGGGTCGCTCGAGTCCGGCACATTGACGCAAGTTATCCCCAGCACGATCAGCGCTCTCTATGCGAGCGGGCACCTGCTGTTTCTGAGGGACGGCACATTGATGGCGCAGCCGTTCGACAGCACTTCCCTGGCGTTGACCGGGGAGCCGCCGCGCACAATCGCCGAGCAGGTCTCGTACGGTGCCGGGCTCGGGCGGGCCGCGGTGTCGGCGTCCGACACCGGAGTGCTCGCGTACAGCCGCGGTGCTAACAGTGCGACAGAACTGGTCTGGACGGATCGCACCGGCCGCCGCCTCGGCGGGATGGGCACAGGCCCCCGCACCGTCCAGGCGTCGCTGGCACTGTCGAAGGACGGCACGCAACTGGCGCTCTCGCGGATGGATCCCAAGCGGGGAGAGTTCGATCTCTGGCACGTCGAGGTCGGGCGCGACGCGCCGCTGCGGCTCACCTCTCAGACAGGCAACGAAGTGTCACCGGCCTGGTCGCCGGACGGGAGGCGCCTTGCCTACGCGTTGAGCGGCGGCGCCTCGGGTATTTTCGTCCGCGATCTCGCCAATCCGAGCGGCAGGGATGTCGAACTTGTCGCCGAGCGCGGCGTCGTCGTCCCCAACGACTGGTCACCCGATGGGAAGCGCATCATCTACGAAGCGCCAGGAGCGGAAGGGAAGCCGGACCTGATGGTGATACCGGTGGCCGGGGGCACAGCGGCGACGCCGCTTCTGGCGACTGTTTTTTCCGAACGGCAGGCACAGTTCTCACCCCCCGACGGTGCGTGGGTCGCGTATGCGTCCGATGAATCCGGGGTGTCGGAAGTGTACGTGTGCCGATCCTCCGATTGCGGAGGCAAGCGGCGTATTTCGAGTAGCGGCGGTTTCCAGCCCCGATGGCGCGGCGACGGACGGGAGCTGTTCTACTTGGCTGCGGACAGGACGCTGATGGCGGTGGAGGTCACGCTCGGCACCGCCGTCGCCGCCGCAGCGCCCCGCGCGCTCTTCCGCACGAGCATCTTCTCCGCCTTGCCGTTTGGATTCGGTTATGCGGTGAGCGGTGACGGGCAGAAGTTCCTGATCGACACCGAGCTCGATCTCGAAATGACGCAGCCGGTCTCGGTCATCGTCAATTGGCCGCGACGGAATCCTTGATTTTTTCATCCGCTCCGTGAATCGCGTGACCTTGCTCAGGCACGGTGTCGGGTGCGCGTCATTGCGAGCATCACAGCCCCAACGGCCACCGCCCCGGCCACAGTCCGAAGCGCGACGCCAACCGGATCGGGCGCCGGTGGCGGGGCTTCGATGACGCCCCGCTCGTCGGCGCGGGCCGCCCGATCGACATAGCGGCCGTGCGCAGGCCGGTGGAAGGTGTCCGCGAAGCTGTTCAGAGCGTCAGCCAGATGGGGCCCTGACATCGGCAGGCCATGGCCTGCGGCCATGATGTGCGGTCGAAGCCTCGCCAGGGCACGAACGCTGTCCCGTGCCGCGGCCCAGTCGGTTGTCATCGGCGCCGGCGGCCAGCGCAGCTCTCGTGGCATCGTGACCGTGGTCGTCCACGACTCCTGATTCATGGTCGCCAGAGCGTCGCCGGCGAGCAGGACGGCGTCCGCCGGGCGCCACAAGGACACCTGTCCCGCGGTATGACCAGGCGTGTGAATCGCCTGCCAACCGGTAAGGAATGGAACCGTGCCGTCGTCGGGCAGCGCATGAACCCGGTCACCCAGATCGAGCGACCCGTGTGGAAACGCGCGTGACATCATCGCCAACGCCCCACCCACCGTCGGATCCTGCGGCGGGTAATCTGACCGCCCAGTGACATACGGCAACTCCAGCCGGTGCACGTAGACGGGCGCGTTCCATCGAGCGGCGAGGGCGCCCGCCGACCCCGCATGATCGAAGTGTCCGTGCGTGAGAACGATGGCTCGGGGTCGAGAGTTGGGGCCATACCGACTCGCCGCAACCCGTCCAATCTCGAAGCTACCAAGCCCGGGCAGACCTGTGTCCACAAGTACCCACCCGTCGTCTGGCGCGCCCGGCGTGACATCGACGAGGTACGCGTTTACGAAGACGACAGGAACCCGAACGACACCGGCTGAGATTTCGTTGAACATGCTGGACTTCGATTCCTCGCGGTCAGGACGTCGGTGACCGGGTTAAAAATGCCGCTGCAACAGGAGTGCCCGCATGCGTTTCCGCGAGCTGGAGACCTGATCCGCTGGAGCAAATCGTCCACCCTGGAAGCCGACGCCGACAACAGAGCACCCCGTCGGAACCGGCGCTCTCGAGCTGCCCTGTGGCACGGGCACCGTCCCGCCGATAAGCGGATTCAGATGCTTCGCGAGCTCCTCGCTACTGACGAACGCCGAGCGCTCGAGTTCTTTTTCGTGCACCTGCGGGACGTGTGTGAGCCCGCCGTCGCCGAGGACGAGTTGCTCTACAACGCCAGCCTCCTGGCCCATTACGCGCAAGTGTCTACCGCCACGACCGAGAGCGTGCCGATGCTCCCGTCTTTGAGCGAGGTGTTCGATCATTTCGTCATCGACCCCACCGCGCACGACGACAGCGAGATGATGGAGACGGCCGCGGTGCAGTGCCTGCTGCTGACGGGGTTCTTCGAGAAGCAGATGCGCCGCCGGCACGCGATCGGCTGGTACGCGGAACTGGGCGCAGGTTTCTTCAGGCGCGCCGCAGCCCGCCAGCAGTCGGCCCGCAAGGCCCAGTTGCTGCACGGGCTGTCGCGCCAGTTCGAGCCGTGGCGAAGACGGCACGCACGTCTGAGCGGCAGGTTACGTGACCTCCCGTATCTGCTGCCGCCACCACCAACGGCGGGGTGATCCGCAGACGTGCACCAGGTTCCGGGTTCTCGGCTCAGGAACAGTTCGCGGAAACCATCTTGACTGACGTGACATTCAACTTCATGGGCTTCATGTCCTTGTCGGCCATCATCTTGTCTTTTTCCATCTTGTCCATCTTGTTCATCTTCGCCATGTGATCCATGTCGGATTTCGAGAGGGATCCCTTGACCTCCATCTTGTGGCCTACGTGCGCCTGGAGATCGCTGCCGCCGACCAGTTCGTAGGACATCATCATGTGATCCCCGGCCATTCCAGGCTTCATCTTGTCCTGGTCCATCTCCTTGCCCATGCTGTCCTTCTTCATCATGCCGGGCTTCATGGTCATGGCGTTGGTCAACATGTACTTGCCTGCGTCCATTCCGGCCGTGAGACAACCCGATACGGTCATCGGGTTCATGTCTTTCTTGCCCATCTGATCCTTGGCCATCGAGTCGGACTGCGCGGACACACCCACGCCAATACCGAACATCGTGGCCACGCACATTGCGCAAAGTACTTGTCTCATGTCTGTTCTCCTGAGCTGAAAAGGATCGAAACGCGGAATCATTCAGGTAGCAAGCAAGACGCGTGACGCCGGCGGGCAATCCGCAATTCGCAGTGGTTCTGTCGGTTTCCCGGTCGAAACACTGGCAACGTATGAAGTGCCCACTGGTTTTTGAGAGTGCGCGGATCAGTCGGATCCGTATCGATCCTTCGACTCTGTGCATCGTTGGCGCGGCTGGGCCGGATCGAGCTCTAGCCACCGACGCCGGGAAGCACGGCTGAGGCGGAGAAGCCCGTGCGGTGCCGACGGCGCTGACGATCCGGCCGCGGCGCGAGAACCAGGCTGGCAGAACCCGACGCGCGGCCGAAGGATCTGCTCAGCGCCTCCGGATGTGAGATGAGAGGCTGGTTTGGGCAACAGCTACCGCTCAGCGACGTGTGATTTGCGCCGCTCCGGCCACCCGCCACACGACATTGCCGACATCGTCGGCGACGAGCAGACCACCTCGCGCATCCACGGCCACGCCGACGGGACGGCCCATTGCCTCGCCATCGTCCCTGACGAAGCCAGTCAGCACGTCGATCGGCATGCCCGCGGGGCGTCCATTCGAAAACGGCACGAAGATCACCTTGTAGCCGCTCCGCGGCTTGCGGTTCCAGGAGCCGTGCTGGCCTACGAACATGCCCTGTTCGAAACGAGGAGACAACCGGTTCCCTCTGGAATGCGCCAGCCCCAACGATGCCGTGTGCGAGCCCAGTGCATAGTCGGGTACGATCGCAGTCGCGACCAGATCGGGGCGCTTTGGCTTGACGCGCTCATCGACGTGTTGACCGAAATAGCTGTACGGCCAACCATAGAACCCACCGTCGCGGACGGATGTCATATAGTCCGGGACGAGGTCGTTGCCAAGCTCGTCCCGCTCGTTGACCGCGGTCCACAATGCCCCCGTCTCGGGCTCCCACGCCATCCCGACCGGATTGCGCAATCCTGAAGCGAACGTCCGGTGCGCGCCGGTCTGGAGATCGAGTTCCCAGATTGCGGCGCGGTCGGCTTCCTTGTCGATGCCGTTCTCGCCGGCGTTGCTGTTGGATCCGATCGCGACATACAGCTTCGAACCATCGGCGCTGGCGACAATGTTCTTGGTCCAGTGATGATTGAGCGGACCGCCGGGCAGATTCAGGACCTTGGTGGGCGCGGTTCCAATTGTTGTCTCGCCTGCAGAGTACGGGAACCGGACGATCGCGTCCGTATTGGCGACGTAAAGAGCAGGGCCAACCAGAGCCATGCCAAAGGGCGAGTTCAAGCCGGACAGAAACGTTGTCCGGACCTCAGCCGTGCCATCGCCGTCGGCATCGCGCAAAAGCGTGATCCGGTTCGCGCTCGGCACCGCGCCGCCGGCTTTCTTCTGATATCGCTTGAAGAACCAGCCCTTGATGCCTTTGGCGTCCTCCGGCCGCGGCGGCGCGTTGGTCTCCGCGACGAGCACATCCCCATTCGGCAGCACGTGCAGCCATCGCGGGTGGTCGAGGTTGCGGGCGAACGCGGCGACCATGGCGCCTTCGGTGCCGACAGGAGCCCCACCGGCGGGCCAGCCAACGGCCTTCACGACGTTGACCGTCGGTATCATCGAGGTCTGCGGCGGCGGCAACGCCGGTTGAGGTCCGAACCCCTGCATCTCGGCGACCTTGGATGTGGCGGCGCATCCAGCCAGCACGAGCGTCACCAGAGCCAGCGTCACCGGTCGGACTGAAGCATTGGCCGATGTCATGTCGCCGGCCAGAGCAATCCGCAGTCCACCCAGAGCTTGGTGCGATCGACCGAGCGGGCGCCGCGCGTCAGCGCTTGATGACCGTCCCGCGCTGAGTCTTGCCGCGAACCGGATACGCCGGCCGCTTCGGCTCCGTCGGCGGATTCTTCTTCAGCTCCGCCATCACGACCTCGATCGCCTTCTCCAGTTGCGGATCGCGTCCGGCGATTACGTCGGCGGGGGTCTGCTCGACTTCGATATCCGGCGCCACGCCTTCGTTCTCGACGATCCACCCTTCGTCTTCAGTCCAGATCGCCAGGTTGGGCGCCGTGATGGTGCCGCCGTCCATCAGGACGGGAAAGCCGAGAGTGCCGACCAGGCCACCCCAGGTGCGTTGCCCGACGAGTGGGCCGATCTTGAACTTCCGGAACATCCACGGCAGGAGGTCGCCGCCCGAGCCGGCGGTTTCGTCGATGATCATCGCCTTGGGCCCCTGGATCGACGCAAACGGGGTCTTCAGGTTCGCGCCGTAACGCATCGCCCAGTTCGCGGTGAACGGACGCTGGAGGATGTCGATGTAATAATCGGCCACGCTGCCGCCGCCATTGAAGCGCTCGTCGATGATCACGCCCTGTTTGTTCACCTGCGGATAGAAGTAGCGTTTGAAGTAAGTGTGCCCGGCGGCCGCGGTGTTCGGCACGTAGACGTAGGCCACGCGGCCACCCGTCGCCTGGTCGACCTTCTTCAGGTTGCCATCGACCCAGTCGCGGTTCCGGAGCGCCGCTTCATTGCCGACCGGCACCACCTGGACGATGCGTGAGCCGGAGCCGTCGGCGTTGGGACCGAGTGTGATCTCCACGATCTTGCCGGCGGTGTTCTCGAAGAGACTGTAGACATTGGTCGGCGGGCGCAGGTCTTTGCCGTTCACCGCCAGCAGGTACTCTCCCGCCCTGGCGTTCACGCCCGGCTCGGTCAGCGGCGCGCGGAGCTGGGCATTCCAGTTGAGGCCGCCGTACACCTTCTTCAGCCGGTAGCGTTGGTTCGCAACCTCGTAGTCCGCGCCGAGCAGGCCGCCCGGAACGGTGCGGGGCTCGGTGAGGCTGTCGCCGCCGCCGACGTTGTGATGTCCGACGGCGAGCTCGCTCGACATCCACTGGACGACGCGGTTCAGGTCGGCGCGGGTCGCGACATGGGGCAGGAACGCCGCGTACTTCTCTTTCTGCTTCGCCCAGTCGACGCCGTGCATATTGGGCGCGTAGAAATAGTCCCGGTTGATGCGCCACGCTTCCTCGAAGATCTGCTTCCACTCCTGCCGCGGATCGATGCGGACGTCAATCGTGTCGACGCCGATCCGCCCTTCGGCCGGCTGGATCGCGCGCGTCGTCGGCACGATCGACCACGCGGCGGCATTCCGGTACAGCAGCTTCTTTCCGTCCGCCGAGAGGATGTAGTCGTTCGCAGCGGGCACCAGTGTCTCGTTCTTGCGCGCGTTGAGGTCGTAGCGATTGAGCGACGTGGCCCCGTCAGTGGTCCTCAGGTAGTAGACGTGCCCCGCAGCGCCGGTCTGCAGGTTCGACAGCGAGCCGGCCGAGACGGGCAGATCCAGGATGCGATACTCGAGGCCCTCGAAGTCGATGCGAAACGGCCGGTCTTTGGTCTTGGCCACGGTCTTCTCGTCGGGCGTCTCCACAGGTTTGCCGGTTGATTTGTCTGCTGTTTGTTCCGCGGCTCGGGGCGTTGGCTTATCCGCGGGTTTGTCGGTGGGCATATCGCCTGGCGCTTTCGGGTCCACCGACTTCTCTTCGTCGCTTTCCCTGGCGATCGGTGAGACGACGTCGTTCTGGAGAACGGCCAGGTAGATGCCGGACGTCGCCCGCATATCGGCATTCGACTGCGCAAACCAGTCCTTCACGGGGCCCGCATCGGTCGATGCGAAGAAGTACAGATACTTGCCGCTCTTGTCGAACTGGGGATCGCGGACGTCGCTCAGCCCGTCACTCACCTGAAAGGATTTCGCCTGCTCGATCGAGTAGGCGTGCACGGTGGTGATCGCGGCGACGTTGTCCATCGCGTAGGCGAGCCACTTCGAGTCTGGCGACCACCCGTAGCTGATGACGATCGCGGGCGAGTAGATCGGCTGCGCCGCGATCTTCTTCGACGCGCCGCTCTTCACGTCGAGCCAGTACACGCTGAGCGAGTTGTCGAAGTACGCGATCTTCTCTGAGTCTGGGGACCACACCGGGGCCTGGTAGTAGCCCTCGCCTTCGACCGTGATAGCCCTGGGCGTGCCCTTGCCGTCCTGGTTGCCGATGTGGAGCTGATACTCTCCCGACGCGTCTGAGAACCAGGCGATCGAGCGTCCGTCGGGGCTCCACGCCGGAGAGCGGTCGTGCCCGCCCGGCGTGTTGGTCAGGTTGCGGACGTCTCCCTTCTCGCCCGGTACCGTCACGATCTCTCCGCGGAAGCCGAACGCCGCGCGGGCGCCCGTCGGCGAGAGCGCCGCCTCGCGGATCCATCTCGCGCCGCGCGCAAAGCGCGTTCGGGTCTCGCGCAGGTCCGAGGCGACGCCGATCGTCAGCCGTTCGGTCTTGCCTGATTTCGGATCGAGCACGTGGAGCACGCCGGCCTGCTCGTAGACGATCCGCCCGCCGCCGGCTGAAGCGTTCAGGACCGGGAAGTCGGCGTGAGTCGTGATCTGCCGGACCTGCTTGCTCTTGCCGTCGTAGGCGAACAGGTTGAACTCCCCGGTCCGATCCGAACGAAAGAACACCGTGTCGCCGATCCACATCGGATCGGTGTCGTTCGATCGTTCCGCGGGCTGCGGGATCTTCTCGATCGCGTGTCCTTTGGTGTTGTACAGCCATAGCCGCTGAACCGTGCCGCCACGATAGTTCTTCCACTGAAGATGGCGCCCCGCGATCGGGTTGTAGGCGATCCGCTCGCCGTCGGGGGAGTACGTGGCGCGTGCGGCGTTGGGAATTGGCAGTTGCGTTTCCATCCCGCCCCCGACCGGCACGGTGAAGAGCTGTGAATACCGTCCAGTGAACGTGGCGCGCTGCGAGGTGAAGAGGATGGCCTTACCGTCCGGCGTGAATGACTGGACGAGATCGGCGCCCGGGTGCCACGTGAGGCGCGTGGGCGCTCCCCCGGCGACCGGCACCGCGTAGACATCGGTGTTGCCGTCGTACTGCGCGCTGAAGGCGATCGTCCTGCCGTCCGGGGAGAAGACCGGGCTCGACTCGGTCCCATCATCGGTCGTCAGGCGGCGGACGTTCTTCCCGTCGACGTCGGCGACGAAGAGATCCCCCGCATAGATGAACGCGATGCTGGCGGCGCTGATCGCCGGCTGGGTCAACATCTTCGTATCGACGGGATCGACCCGGGCGCTCAGGGTCGAGTAAACAGGCGCGGTCGCGCACAACAAGGCCGCGACAGAAAAGACTCGCAGGTTATGCATGTCGCGCAGTATAGGTGACAGGCGCCTTTTCCTCCAGTGGCCGGCGTTTCAACCCGGCCTCAGCTCGCACTTACTGTTGCCGCGCCAGACCGGGATCACAACGCTGATGGCTGCTCGTCATAATCGGCGTATGGATCTCTCGATTCCCGGTGCGGATCTGATCGAGCGCGGCTTGAGGGACGTGGCGCGCGGGGCCGAAACAGTGGAAGCGCTCCCGGTCTCGATTGGGGCGCCCCGGCTCCGCGGACTGGGCCTGTCGATCGAGCATCCGTTCCCGAGTCCCGAGCGGTCGTGTCTTAGATGTCGTCGCTTCCGGGCAGCGTTCGAGAACGCCGGCTTCGGGCCAGCCGTGTAGAAACGCAGGATGATCAAGACGGTGGGACGCCGGCGCGTCGATGGCGACACACTCGGCGGGCTCCAGCGCACGCTGGCAGCGGTGCGCGGGACGGGGGCGCTCGTGCCGCGCGGCGTCTACCGGTTCACCAGTTTCGAGGAGGCTGACGCGTGGATGACGCGCGCGATGGCCCGTACGCACGCGAGCCTCAAATTGAAGACCTCGTCCGGATCTGCCGCGCGCTGAACGCCGCGCAAGCGCGCTACCTTCTCATCGGTGGCTTCGCCGTCATCCCCCACGGTGGCGCTCGCTCCACCAAGGACATCGACCTGCTCATTGACGCCTCGGCGGAGAACGTGGTCGGGTGAAGCAGGCCCTTCGAATCCTCGAAGACCGTGCCGTCGATGAGGTCGCCGATACGACGTCGCGGGTAACACCGTCGTCCGGGTGGCCGATGAGATCGTCGTCGCCCTCATGGCCCTGGCCTGCGGGATCGACTACGACAGCGCCGCGAAAGACGCTACGAGTGTCACGATCGACGCGTCACCATACCGCTGGTCAGTGCCGCGACCCTCATACAGACCAAGGATACGGTGCGTCCTTCCGATGCCGCAGATCGGCGTTATCTCGAAGAGGTCGTGCGGGCAGAACGCCAGGAGCCATGATGGTGATCAAGCCCTGACACAGTCGGAGCCCGGTTCATCTTCGCTGAAAAGGTCGGTTCAACGGGTTCACGTTGCATTGCTCGCTCGGCTCGAAGCCAAGCCCGGCAAGGGGGGCGAGGTCGAAGCCTGTTGAAGGGTGCGCTCCCGCTGGCAAACGCCGAGGCGGCGACGACACTCTGGTTCGCCTCGAAGGTGGGTCCCACGACCTTCGGCATCTTCGATGCGTTTGCCGACGACGCCGGCCGGCAGGCGCACCTTGTCGGCAGATCGCCGCCGCGCTGATGGCGAAAGCCCCCGAACTGCTCGCTCAGCCGCCGACGGTCGAGAAAGTCGAACGTGCTGGCGACAAAGCTCTAGCGCCAGCGATTCTACGGTCGTTGAGAGGGTGAGGTTGCTGCGGCCGGCACGTTTCCTCTTGCCGACCGCAGTGGGCGCGACGTGCCCCCGACGTAGTCCGGTCACCCGACTCGTGACCGGGCCGCGTGCGAGCCTCGTCTCCTAGTAGGCGGCCAGACCGGAGGCTCCGTCGGCTACGGGAAGGCCGCCGACCACGACGCCCAGGGGCGTCAGGCTGGCGTTGGCTTCGATGCGGAAGGCCGCCACCGCGCCGGTGCCTCTGAGCAGTTGATACAGGAACTGCCCGCTGGCGTTGAGACTCAGATCCACTGGCTGACTTGTCGCGCCCAGAAATGTGGCGCTGCCATTGAGCAGAGCGAGCGTCCCGGCAGGGGAGAAGCTGTAGCTGGAGATCGTGCCGCTGCCGAAGTTCGCCGTAAAGGCGAAGCGGCCATCGTGGGTGATGACGACCCAGCAGATATCCCTTTGACCGTTCTGAACAGAACCACTGATCACTGAGATCGTGCCGTCCGGGTTCAACAGATATGAGGACGCCGCCGACACATTGGGCGCCGCGTTGAAGGCTTCGACTACCACCAGTCTGGCGTCATCGCGGAACGCCAGCTGAATGGACGAAGGCCGAAGGATTCGTTTCTGACGGGGGTCGCGCTGGCGTATCCGTCGGCTCCAATCGTGAAAGCATCGATGGCGTTCTGAGGTGTCAGCAACACGTTGGTGGTCTTGTGGGTGACAAGAATGACCCCGCCGTCAGGACTGAATCGAACTTCACCTGGCACGGCGATCGGTGAGCTCAGCGCCCTGAATGAGTTCGGCAGCGGTGTCAACGTGCCGTCCGAGGCAATCCTGAAGCCGCGAATACCGTTTCCCGCCACTGATCCGTTGAGCACGTAGAGCAGATCGTCCGTAAGCGTCAGGCTGAGCGGCTGATCGCCCGCATCGACGATCTGAAGGAACTTGAGGCGGGTTCCGCTCACTTCGAAGACGGTCACGTTGTCGCTGCCGGGATTGACCGCGTAGAGGAAGCGGTGATCGGCGCTGAGCCGCAGCGGACCCTGGGTATCGGTATCGACGCCGATGCCAAGTCCGCGTGTGGGCACATTGCGGTTGAGCCGTTCGATGGCGCCGTCGGCGTTGCGGCTGTAGACCACAATTTCGTTACCGGCGGTCGCGTTGGTCATGGCGAAGACCGCTCCGCCACCCTCGCCGGGCCGCCGCCCGTTCTGAGCCATCATCGTGCCGACCGCGGTCAGCACGAAGCAGCGTCGCCACGAGTGTTCTGCCTTTTATTCCCTGTTCATTTCATGTCCCCGTTGATTTCACACTGACAATTTGAGATCTCTGTCTGCATTCGGGCTCAGTCCAGCTGTATCAGCCATGAGCGGGTCGTTGATCCTTCACCTCACCTTGGTGTTCCCGACCTCGATGTCGTCAAGCTGCGAAGAAACGCGACGATGTCGTCGCGATGGCCTTTCCGCGAGAGATAAAAGGGATGCGGCGCCGTCGGACCGCGGCTCGGGTCGAAGAGCGCGTCCAAGCTGGGCACCGAGTTGTCATGCAGGAAGACGGGCTTGCGAGCCAGGTCCAGGAGCAACGGCAACGCGATGCCTCGTTCCAATCCACGCAAGCTGGCATTCACGACCGCCATCTTGTCGTCGAAGATGTTCCCCGGCGTATTGACGATCGGATTGAGCGGCGGCATCCGCTGCGGCAGCAGGACCACAGGCTGGTCGCCCGGAAAGATGAACCGCATCGGCACGATGGCTGGCGGGACGAACGTGCTCTGGTCGACGTTGTGGCAGAAGGTGCAGTTGAGGCGGAACTGGGCGCGCCCACGGGCGACGGCTCCCGCGTTGTCGTTGACACCGGGAGGGGCCTCGAGGCTATTCAGGTACGCGTTCATGTCGAGCAGCTTGGTGTTGTCCACCCGGATCCCCAGCGGCGCGGCTTCGCTCCCGGGCTGGGGATGCGCCGACGCCTGCACGAATGGGTAGCCACTCACGCCTGTCCTGGTCAGCACCCGAACATAGTCGTCGGCGATTTCCTGGCCGGCAGCGGGCCCTCCCAGCGCCCGGAGGAACGCGCGCCCGCCTGGTGTGGTCAGCGTCGTCGGATCCAGGAGCGCGGTGTAGACGAGGTTACTGAAGTTGTCCAGGAATTGGATGGCGCCCTCGCTGCCCCACGGCGCCCCGAGATCGGTGCGGAACAGCGGCGCATTGTGCATCGGATCGCCGTTGCCATCGACCGTGTCGTCGAACATGCCCACAGGGTAGAACGCTGGATTGCTGAGATATGCATCCGCCTCGGCCTCGCTCGACTCCTCGGTGAGTCCGCGAGGCGCCCGCCCGAGTGTCGCGCCGCCGTTTGCGGTAAGCGATAACTGCAGCACTGGATAGTAGGCGAGCGAATTGGCTCCCGTGGCGACCAGGTTGCCGAAGTTCAGCGTATGGGGCGCCCGGCCGTCGAGTCGGCGTCCGATCGAACCCCCATTCGGCACGTTGGCGACCGACGCGTCGGTAATGGTGTGACAGAGCGCGCAGCTGGCTCCGACTTTGTCGCCGGCAAGAATATCGATCCTGCCGTTGCGATCGGTGTCTTTGGCTGGCAACCCGATCACGGCGTTGGCGTTGATGAGTGCGACGGTCGTCGTCACGCTATTGAGCAGCGGCGCCTGCGCGGCCGACAGGTTCGTTCGCAATTCCGCGACGAGCGCGTCGCGGAGCGCGGCCGGCACCGCCTCGCTGTCGATGTGCAGCCCGTTCTGCAAGGCCTTCAGAGGCGTGAAGTTCGACGCGAGCATTCCTTCGGGCAGGCGAACTGCGTCGGTCCAGAACCGCTCGTTCCCGAAGGTCTCGAACCTGAAGACGTCGCGGCCCGCGGCGGCTGTGCCGAGCTGGTGGACGTTCGGGTTGGTCGGAAAGCGCGGGCCGTCCGACTGCGCGATCACGTAACCGGCAAGGCCAAGAGACCAGACCACCGCCACCCCGGTGGTCCATCGCGAAATGCGGTTCGGTTCTGCCCCATCACAGTGCCTCATACCAGTCTCCTGACCCGCAAGCCGGGTCTCAAAAGCGAAAGGTGACTCCGAGTGTCGCGCGCCAGAAATCCAGCTTCTCGTTCCCCAGATTGAAGAACTCGCTCTCCCCTTCCAGATCCTGCAGGTCTCGAAAGAACCTGATGTCGCCGCGGACCCCGATCCGATCGGTGAGGTGGCCGAGGACCCCGCCGCCGACGTTGAACCCGAAGTTGTCGTTGTCGCCCCGGATGAAGTCCTCGTCGCCGCCAATGCGAGATCGCACCAGACCCACGCCCCCAGCCGCGTATGGCCGCAGACGTTTGCCGAAGACGCCCGGCGCCGCGACGAGCCCGTTGAACATGATCGAAGTGACGCTCGACTCACCGAAGAGGAAATCGGGAGCATCGTCGGCTGCGAAGAAATCCGGCCGGTGGCTCACGTCCACTTCGAACCCGACCACCCTCCCCATCCAGCCGGCGGCGCCTCCGTAGTCAACCTTCGGCCCGTCCGCTACACCACCGCCGAAGGCCGCTCCGACGAAGGGGGTGAGGAACCACTCGGCTCCGGCCCGGGCGGGGGTGAGGACTACGCACAGAGCTCCGATCATGACGAACGTACGAAGCGGCATCTCGCTCTCCTGTCCAGCAAACGACTCCGGTTCGGGCGAGAGCGGGTGGAGGCCCTCACGCGTCCGGACTCGGACGTTACCAATCAGAGGTCGCACGCCCATTCCGAATCGGTCACAAAAGTGTCACGGCGACGCCAGAGAGGCTGTTCCACAGCGTGGCGGCGCTTCTGATCGTGCACTGGCTGACCAAGCGGCTGACGTTGCTGGCGCGAGAGATGGAAGCCTTCCGTGCGAGTGGATTCTCGGAGGCTCCGGCGCTGCTGCACGGCTCCAAGCCGCCGGGAGACGAGATCGACCTGCTCCGACTCACATTCCACGAGATGAGCGGTCGTATCGTCGATCAGATCGCCAACCTTCGGGACGTGGATCGGCTGAGGCGGGATCTCGTCGCTAACGTGTCCCATGACTTACGCACGCCGATGGCATCGGTCCACGGCTATCTGGAAACGCTGCTCCTGAAAGAACCCACTCTGACCGAGGCGGATAAGAGGCGATATCTCCAGGTCGCTCTGAAGCACAGTCGAGGGCTCACGACGATGGTCGCCGAGCTGTTCGAGCTTGCCAAACTCGACGCGCGCGAAGTCGAGTTGCACGTGGAGCCGTTCTCGCTCTGCGAGCTGGGTCAGGACGTGCTGCAGCGGTTCGAGTTGCTCGCCACGAGTCGAGGCGTAGACCTGGAAGGGGTGCTGAGTCCGAGCCTGCCAATGGTCGCGGCCGACATCCGTCTCATCGAACGTGTCCTGGTGAACCTGATCGAGAACGGCGTGCGCCACACACCGGAAGGCGGGCGTGTTTCACTGGTCTGCCATCCCGATGGGGAAGGCGTGCTCGTCCAGGTCTCCGATACGGGACCGGGCATTGCCGCTGTGGAACTGCCGCACATCTTCGAACGCTTCTACCGTGCGGCGGGCACGGGTGCGGACTCGGCGGAGGGGGCCGGCCTGGGTCTCGCCATTGCCAAACGGATCCTCGATTTGCACGACAGTCGCCTGAGCGTCCGCAGCGAGCCGAACACGGGAGCTTCTTTCATATTTACTCTTCGCGCCGCTGAGCCCTGAAGCAGGGGACAGCCCGTCCGCCGTTCGTGCAGGCTGCCGCGCGAACTGGTCGAGCGGGCTCACCGTCTGGGACTGGCTGCACGGGACGTTGAAGCGCGATGTGCCTCAGCAGTCGATCACGATCGGGGTCAGATCGTTTGACGATCCAGAGCGCGTCGGGCTCTCGCGGATGCTGGCGCTTCCGTTCGTGGCCGAGCGGCTGCCCGACTAACTTGGCTGCTTACCCCAGAGCTTTTCCAGCCGCTGCGCCCGTCCGCAATTCCACTTGTAGAACTTGTACTTGACCGAGTTCTTCTTGTAGTAGTCCTGGTGATAACCCTCGGCCTGGTAGAACGGGCTCGCCTTGACGATCTCGGTCGCGATCGTCTGGCCCAGCCGCTTCGCGACTTCCTGCTTGGAGGACTCGGCCTGGCGCTGCTGTTCTTCTGAGTGATAATAGATGCCGGATCGATACTGGCTGCCTCGGTCACAGAACTGCCCGCCGCCATCAACCGCATCCACGTTGCGCCAGAACACCTGAAGTAGCTGGGCGTAGGTGATTTTCGAGGGATCGAACGTCACCTCGATCGCCTCGGTGTGTCCCGTGCCGCCGTTAGACACCTGTTCGTAGGTCGGGTTCTTCACGCGTCCGTCGGTGTACCCGGAGGTCGCCGAAATGACCCCGTCCACCCCTTCGAACGCCTCTTCCATGCACCAGAAGCAGCCACCGGCAAAAGTGGCAATCGCCTGCGGGCTCCCCTGGCCGGTCTGTTGTGCGGCAGCTTGCGGAACAGCAGCGGCAAAGATTAGGACGCACCACGCCACGACCAACACACGCGTAGAAAAATACATCGTCACAGCCCCTCGGTCGCCGGTTTGAACACCATGGCCGCGCCGTTCATGCAGTACCGCTTTCCGGTCGGCTTGGGGCCATCGTCGAACACATGCCCCAGGTGACCACCGCAGCGGCGGCAATGCACCTCGATCCGTTCGCCGAACAGACTTCGATCGACGGACGTGCCGACGGCGTTCTCGAGGGGCGCTGTGAAGCTGGGCCAGCCGGTGCCACTTTCGAACTTGGCGGTCGACGAGTAGACCGGAAGATCACACCCGGCGCAGTGATACAACCCCGAGCGGTGCTCGTCGTTCAGACGACTTGATCCCGGGCGCTCGGTGTCGTGTTTCCGCAGAACACGAAACTGGTCGGGTGTCAGGAGCTTGCGCCATTCCGCTTCCGTCCTGGTCACCTCAAAGCGTTCCGAGGTGCTTCCTTGATCGAGAAGCTCGTCGGCACCCGTCGCGCACCCAATCAGCGCCAACGGTAAAAACGCCACCGAGGCCGCGAGAAATAGACGTCGTTGCATGAAATACCTCCGTCCACAGGCTGGAAAACGTGGAAGGAAGCGGCCGAGAGCCCGTGAGCCGGACGTGAATGCCGCCGCGACGTCCCTGAGGCCCGGTGCCCTTGAAACACCTCGTTTTGCACATGCCGGAAAACGTGGATGGCATCGGCCCCGAGCCCGAGCGCTCGCGGCCGATGCGCCGTAGCTAGGAACAGGTCGCTGACGTCATCTTGACGGAGGTTACGTTGAGCTTCATGGCCTTCATGTCTTTGTCGGCCATCATCTTGTCTTTGGCCATTTTGTCCATCTTGTCCATTTTCGCCATGTGATCCATGTCGGACTTCGACAGGGTGCCCATCACTTCCACCTTGTGGCCCAGATGCGCCTTCAGATCGCTGCCGCCGATCAGCTCGTAGGACATCATCATGTGGTCACCGGCCATCCCCGGCTTCATCGACTGATCCTTCTCCATGTCCTTGCCCATGCTGTCCTTGGCCTTCATGCCAGGCTTCATCATCATGGCGTTGGTCAGCATGTATTTCCCTGCATCCATGCCGGCCGTCACACAGCCCGATACGCTCACCGGCTTCATGTCTTTCTTACCCATCTGATCTTTGGCCATCGAGTCGGACTGCGCGGCTACGCCCGCGCCAATACCGAACATCGTGGCCATACACATCCCGCAAAGTACTTTTCTCATCTCGTGTTCTCCTCAGCTGGAAACAAGTATCAGTAACCTGAAATCGGACCCGCCCGTCCTGTAACTCAGCCCAGCTTCTTCCAACCTACATCACTGGCGTCACGCGGGGGTCGCGAGATCATCACGAAAGTGTCCCGCCGTCTGGGGGCAGATCGTGTGGTCGCTATTTGGCGAACAGATCGACGTTGAGGTTGTAAAACTCCGCTTCCAGATACTCCAGCGCCAGGGCGAAGTTCAGGATGGCGATGTCATTCGCCGGGCTGGGAGCTGGATCGTAGTCCACAGGCGGACCGCCGTTCAGACTGGCAATGAACGGTCCCGCGAGCGCACGTACTTCGGCTGGGGTCAGGGGACGCTCGAAGCTCTGTTCCTCTCCAAACACGTTCACCGTCAGCCTCGCGTTCACGAGCGTGTTGAGCCAACCGGCGTGGCGGCCTTCGATCAGCGCGATCGATCCTGCCGCAGCGAGGATCTGCGGACTGAAGATCGCCGGCGCCGCACCGAGGTACGCGCCGACGCCCGTATTCTCGAGGTCCTGAGACACCTTGAAGAACGCTCTGAAATTCGACTGAAGCAGGCCCTGGAAGGTTGGCTTGGGACGGGCCGCAGCGCCGAGGGCATTGACCAGGAATCGGACGTGATCATTCTCGTGCCGTTGAATGTCCTGAAAATTGAGGCGCGTCTGATTGCCACCGAATCCCTGGGCTTCGGCCCGGGAAGGCCACAGTACAGCCGGCCCTGCCAGCGCGGCTGCGGATGTGAGGACGGCTCCCTGGGACAAGAAGTTGCGACGCGTGACTTCCGGCCTGACCGCTTCGCCTCTCTCACCCGCAATGGAACGATCTGCCTGAACTGCTTTTGACATTGTGCATCTCCTCGTTGTTCCTACGTTTGCCAGTGCCGCCTCAGCCGTTGGCGGCCCCATTGATCGGCATTACATACGGCCTATCAAGATACGCACGAAGAGAGCCCGCGGATTGACCAGGCCCGTCGGGAATAAATGCGCGTGGCAAGGGTTCTCAACGCGCAGCAAGCGATAACGCAGATATGACGACAACAGGTATGACGACAAAATGATGGTAACGGCGGCACTGCTGATTCGTCTCGCGGTCCAGTTCTTGCCACATTCAGCGGGACGGGTCACGCGGGACAATGGCCGCGACATTCGGCAACGAAAGCCTCGGAGAACAGATGAGCGATCCCTACTACGACAAAGGCGACCTCGCCAGGTTTCCTGAAATAGGCAAAAACTGCCCCGATCTTTCGGCGAAGTTCTTCGAATGGTACGCGGCGGTCTTTGCTGACGGGGCGCTGTCGGCAAGGGAAAAGTCGCTCATCGCGCTCGGCGTCGCGCACGCCGTTCAGTGTCCGTACTGCATTGATGCCTACACTCGGGACGCGCTCGAGAAGGGGGCCGATCTCGATCAGATGACGGAAGCCGTGCACGTCTCTGCAGCCATCCGCGGCGGCGCGTCGCTGGTGCACGGCCTGCAGATGCGGGCCCACGCAACGACGCTGGGTATGTGATGGCCGGCCGCGTGCTGACACTCTCGCAGGCCCGCTCGCCGCTCTCGAGCGCCGCCGAACAACTGCGCATCCTGGGCAGGATCCCGGTCGCCCGCGTCTTCGACGACGCGCTCGCACCCGCCGGGCTCAGCCCGCTTCTTGCGCGAACGATCGACGTTCTCCAGATCAACGTCGGGAAGGTCTGCAACCAGACCTGCCGGCACTGCCACGTCGATGCCGGACCCGATCGCCGTGAATCCATGTCGCGCGAGACGATGGCGCTGTGCCTGCGTGCGCTCGACGCGTCGTCGATTCCGACCGTCGATATCACCGGCGGGGCGCCGGAGATGAATCCCGATTTTCGATGGCTGGTGCGCGAGTGCGTGCTGCGCGGCAGACACGTCATCGATCGCTGCAACCTGACGATCCTGCTGACCCCTTCCCATGCCGACCTTCCCGCCTTCTTTGCCGCGCATCGGGTCGAGCTGATCTGCTCACTGCCACACTACCGCGCGCCCGGCACCGACGCCCAGCGAGGCGCGGGAGTATTCGAGAAGTCAGTGGCGGCCCTCCGCCGCCTGAACGCGGTCGGCTACGGGATGCCGGGAAGCGGTCTGCGCCTCGTACTCGTCACCAATCCCGTCGGCGCCTTTCTGCCGGGGGGGCAGGCGTCGCTCGAAGCGGAGTGGAAGAAGGAGATGCTTCGGCGCTACGACGTCCGCTTCGACGCGTTGTTCTGCCTGACGAACATGCCGATCAGCCGATACCTGGACTGGCTGATCGAGTCAGGCAACCTGGAAGGGTATATGGCACGCCTGGTCACAGCCTTCAATCCAGCCGCGGCAGCGGGGGTGATGTGCCGGTCGATGGTGTCGGTCGGGTGGGATGGTCGGCTGTTCGACTGCGACTTCAACCAGATGCTCGAGCTCGAAGTCAGCGAACGCCGCGCGGCGCACATCCGCGACTTCAGTGCTTCGCTCCTCGCCGAGCGGGAAATTGTCGTCGGCCCGCACTGCTTCGGCTGCACGGCCGGCGCCGGGTCGAGTTGTGGCGGGATCACTGCATGAACCCTAGAATTCTCATCATCGCGGGATCCGGCCGGCGCCAGTACAACTGCCCGGGAGTGAACGGGAAAGCGCGCACGTTCGCGTTGCGCATGGCCAAGCGGCTGCCACAGGACTGCGAAGTGGACGTCGAGGATCTCGGCAACGTGTTCGGACGCGCCCGGGATTCACAGCTGCAACGCGTGCGTCTCGACGTCGATGGCGCTCTGCGTCTGGCCCTGTAACTGTCACCAGCAGAAGCTGGGACTGAACGACGACGCGACGCTGAAGCCGAAAGAGGGCAGAGGCGAGAAGCGGCGATGATCAGGTCCGGGATCGGTGGGCGTTCCACCAGTCCGCGACCCGGGACGCGCCCGCGTCGCGGCTGGCGCGCTCCAGGGACTCGGCGTCGTCGACGTCATACCACGCGTCGATGAGATGCACCTCGAGTCCGAGCGCGCTGGCGCGCGCCCGGGTGCTCTCGAAAACGGCGTCGGTGCTCCACGGCACGCCGTGGAACAAGCCGTCAAGAGGCTGGCGCAACGCGATCAGGTAATAGCCGCCGTCAGCGGACGGCCCGAGCACGACCGTCGGCCTTCGCCCCCGCGCTGCGTGCAGCGCGCGGGAGATCAGCGCCGGCGGGAGCGTCGGCAGATCCGACCCGACCAACACGATCTCGTCGTAGCCGAGCGCGTGCAGGTCGTGAAATGCCGCAGCCATCCGTTCACCGAGATCGCCGTCGGGTTGTGCGATGCACGTCCAGCGACGCGAGGTGATCGACTCGATTTCGGCGCGGTGGGCGGCCGGTGTATACACCAGGGCCCGGTCTACTCCGTGGACGCGCTCGACGGCGGCCACGGTATCGGACAGCAGCGCGTGCGTCAGCGACGTGTCGGGCTCGATCCCCAGAGATTGAAAGAGTCTCGACTTTCCGCCGCTCGACGGCGCGCGTGCGAGCACGGCGACCACGCGTCGCCGCCGGCCTTCGTAGCGGCGCGCCAGCCGGCGAGGTTCGACGCCGGCCGCATACAGGATCATGAGCAGCCAGTTGCGGCCCATGCGTGTGAACCAGCCGTCCCGGTGCCATCTGCGCGCCGAGGTGACGACCTTCAACCGCGAGCGATGGAGGCGACCGGCGCGGCGCAGGCGGCGGACCAGGTCGACGTCTTCCATCAGCGGGGCTTCGTGGTAGCCGCCGAGTCGTTCGAACACGAGCCGTCTCACGAAGATCCCCTGATCGCCATAAGGAAGGCCGAACCAGCGCGTCCGCTGCGCGGTGCCCCATTCCATGAAGCGGGGCCGCCAGCCGGAGGCGTCCAGTGCGAATTGAAACGATCCGCCGACAACACGAGGATCCATTGAGAGCGAAGTGATCTCGTCGAACGCCTCCGGCGGGAGTTGGGAGTCGGCATGGAGGAACAGCAGCCAGTCGCCGGTCGCCACACGTGCACCGGCGTTCATCTGCGCACCGCGGCCGCGGGTGCCCACGACAGCGCGGACGCCTGTCCGGCCCGCCACCGCGCGCGTGAACTCGTCGTACTCGTCGATCGTGCATGCCACGATGATCTCGACGTCCGGCCTCGCCGGCATTCGGGCGAGCAGCGTCATTACTAACGCCCTATCGCGCCAGACGGGGATCACAACGCTGATGACGATCGGCACGGTGAAGCATTCTGACGCATTCAAGACGCGGTGTCTGAACCCTGCTCCCGAGCGCACGTCTTCTATGCGCCGTTGCATCTGATCGGACAGCTTGGCGCCGCCACGCGCCGCAATGATGTCGACGTCCTTATTCTGAACGCGTGCGCTCGAGCGATGACCTCGATCGAGTCGTTGAGGCGACGAACAGGCTGAAGCCAATCGAGCAGTTCGCCGCGATCGTTCGTGTGATGGAATCGGACGCCGGATAGTCACCTCGCTTCTGGTGTTCTTCGGATGTGCCATTGTTGAGCTGCCAGCGCAGACGAGACCCGCGACGCCGCCGCAACAGGCCGTCGGCACAGCGCGCATACGTGGAACGCTGGTGGACCCGACGACCGGCACGCCCGGCCGGAGATTACGCGGTGTTGCTGAATCCCGCCCGGACCGACGGCGCCCTCCTCGGCGGCAGCATCGTCGCCGAAGCCGATCGTGAAGGCCGGTTCACGCTCGCCAACGTGCGCCCGCTGAGTACCGCATGGACGTGTATGCCAAGGCGCACTTCGAGAGGATCGCGCAGTCCGGCATTTTGAACTTAGCTTCAATGGGGCCGGCGATGTTCATCGCCGGAGATGGTCTGACCTAACCTGTCACGGTACGGGCAAACACTAGCTTCAATGGGGCCGGCGATGTTCATCGCCGGAGATCCCGACAGTTGCAGCAAACCCCGGCCGATGAACCGGCTTCAATGGGGCCGGCGATGTTCATCGCCGGAGATCCGCTGGGCGGCGCTATCTCCCGGGTATCGCACCTGGCTTCAATGGGGCCGGCGATGTTCATCGCCGGAGATCGGCTCCACGAGGCCGAACTTGGCAGCGCTCGCCGGGAGCTTCAATGGGGCCGGCGATGTTCATCGCCGGAGATTTCGGTTGGCTCGATCAGCGATGTGGAAGACGTACTTGCTTCAATGGGGCCGGCGATGTTCATCGCCGGAGATCATCTCCTTGAGTGGGGTGTCGAGCGGCCATTGCTCGCTTCAATGGGGCCGGCGATGTTCGCCGCCGGAGATTCCGCATGTTGCTCGGCTTCTATCTGCCGTCCGAGCGCTTCAATGGGGCCGGCGATGTTCATCGCCGGAGATGGCCTCCCGGAACGCAGTAGGGATCTTCTTCAGGAGGCTTCAATGGGGCCCGCGATGTTCATCGCCGGAGATGCGATCACTGCTCGCAGACACCACGACGCAATGGTTCACGCTTCAATGGGGCCGGCGATGTTCATCGCCGGAGATTTCATCGGTGGTCCGGGCGTAATACTCCCGCTGCTTTTGCTTCAATGGGGCCGGCGATGTTCATCGCCGGAGATGCGTGTTCGCTAGGTTCTACAGACACGAACAGCTTGCGGGCTTCAATGGGGCCGGCGATGTTCATCGCCGGAGATTGGACACGAAATACATCAGCGTCACTGACACCGCGCTTCAATGGGGCCGGCGATGTTCATCGCCGGAGATATTCACGACGAAGCTTGCGACGTATCTCACGGCGGCGCTTCAATGGGGCCGGCGATGTTCATCGCCGGAGATGTCGGGCGACGTCGTTGGTCCCGCTTCAGTCTCCGAGCTTCAATGGGGCCGGCGATGTTCATCGCCGGAGATTCAAAAAAGCAGGGCTGATTTACGCCGAGGGCACACGGCTTCAATGGGGCCGGCGATGTTCATCGCCGGAGATGTTGGCGCTCGCGTGCCATCGCGCGGACTATGAGGCTTCAATGGGGCCGGCGATGTTCATCGCCGGAGATGTCTTGGAGGCACCGACGAGGTCGGTCTGCGTGTTGACGCTTCAATGGGGCCGGCGATGTTCATCGCCGGAGATATTAGGTCGCCCCGCTC